>JAGAIK010000661.1 GCA_017626625.1 Roseburia sp. | reverse complement strand
TGTTTCATTAATGGTAATAATGGTATCGGCAAGAATCCGCCGTAGACTATCGTCCTCAAATTCCGTCCAGTTATAGGTGATGGTACTGTCGGTGGGATAATCTGTATGAAACAGACCATTGATTAAGTTGATGATGGAAGTGGAAGAGAGGGTAAGAATCTTCTTAAAAACTTTGTCATAAATCTGGTAAACTGCCATAAACGTTTCCTCCTTGAAGTAAGAATTGTGTCATATTAAATTTGGAAAAATACAACAATATAAATGGGGTAAAATGACCAAGCGGTCAGAAAAATAAGATACCTGTTAGGTATGTTGAACATAGGTTTACTGATGAAACAGGGGAATAGCTTAATGCTACGGCACAGCTAATCCCTTTTTTAGATGGTACAGAATTTTTCATGCAGAAAAGTACTGTCTATGATTTTACAACATCTTTTTTAAAATGGCATCATACTGTCCATACATTTTCTGGACTTCATTTTCTAGTGTATAATAATGACCAATGTATGGAAGAAGCAGTATCATAAAGAATACAACCAGCAGCAGAAGCGGTAGGTATTCTGCAATACAGTATGCTGCCAGTGCAATCACGGTCAACAGTGCAAAGGTAACTGTCACGATAAGGTGAATCAGCCGTTCGTGCTGGAAAAAACGAATTTGTGTCAAATGCTCCTGCAAAACAAGCTCCCAGTCGGTTCCTTCCGACGGCTGGGCTAAAAGTGCGTCTATTCTTTTCCGGTATTCTGTAATTCTTTTTTTCATGGCTTTCCTCAGTGTGTAGAATTTCGTATTATTTTTGGTGCTGAATTTTTTGAAGCTCTGCCAACTGCTGTTTTAACAGGGCGATTTCTGCTTCCTTTTCAGAAATGACGGCGTTCTTTTCAGAAATGGTAGCATCCTTTTCAGAAAGAGCAAGGCTTTGTTCAGAAATAACAGAATCCTTCTCCGCCAACTGCTTTTCATGCTCTTTTTCAATGATATCAATATCCAACATTAAAGATTCATCCGTCATCTCGTTCAGTACCTCCATTTCCTCATAGCGGGAATAAATATGGTCATAGAGCTGCTGGGTCAGACGGCGGAGCCGTCTGGCGTCGTCAGCGGTAATATTCCCAACATCAAGGTTCTTTTTGATACTGCCAATTATATCATTTTGAATGAGGTTTTTCAATGCTTCGAGATTTTCCGGGGAGCGTTCCTTTTTCATTGCGTCACGGAGTTTCAGAAGTTCGAAGGGAATGAGAATAATCATCTTCCGGCGCGTCAGTTCTTCGGGGGAAGTTTCTAAATATTTAAGGGTAGAGACATGATAGTGAAAAGTGCCTTGCGAGCCAAAATCTAAAAGCAGCTCGTAATAGTCCGGTGCGGGTGTTTTCGTATAGAGATAAATGATTTTTGGTTCCGGAAAACGAAGCGTGCCGGAGGAAAGGTCATTACCTGCATTTCTCCTGGCATGTGCATATCCGTAATCGAAAACACGAAAAATAATATCTTCCTGTTCTGTCATCTGTGCCTCTAAATGATAGCTGTCTGTTTCGTTAATGGTGATAATGGTATCTGCAAGAATCCGGCGCAGCGCATCATCTTCAAATTCCGTCCAGTTGTATGTAATGGTACTGTCCGGCGGATAGTGGGCATCAAACAGCCCGTTGATTAAGTTAATGATGGAAGTGGAAGAGAGAGTAAGAATCTTCTTAAAAACTTTGTCATAAATCTGGTAAACTGCCATAAGCATTCCCTCCTTGAAGTAAGAATCGTGTCCTATTTTTTTGAAAAAATAAAGTAGCATAAATGTGGTAAAACGGTCAAACGACCAGAAAAACTAAGATACCCGCAAAGGTATGCTGAAAATAGATTGATAAAACTAAGAAAAAGTGTACATCCTCAAAAACCGGATTTTTAGGTACACTTCATTATATATCTTAACATATCCCGAAATATAAGTCTAGCACTTTTTTATTTTTCTGTTATCCTATATTCATACCATTGGTGTACGGGAAAAAAGCGTGAAAAGAAGTTCTACATCGACGTTGTATCAAAGGCTGCACCGCCGAAGAATTTCTATGGTTTGCAGAGCAACCCTTTTTCACGCTGGGAATATCAAATGCGAAGAAGGAGGAACATGATGAAAGAGGAATTAGCGCATTTTACCGAGTGCAGGGAGGCGATTCGGGAAAATATCAAAACCTACGAGCAGAAAGTGCAGGCAGGCAAGCAGGAAACCGAGGATTTGTTTGCAGCAGTGGCAT
>JAGAIK010000058.1 GCA_017626625.1 Roseburia sp. | reverse complement strand
GTTCAATGATAATATCGCAGTTTGGCTCTAAGGGCGTGTTGATGTTGGTCATTCTGCCGTTCATATAGACCGCCGCCGACTCTCCCGGTTCTCCCCGCACAATCCGCTTTGCGCCGTTTACCGTAAATTCCAGCTCCTGTCCCCGCTTCGGGAACAAATCCTCGTTGGGGAAGCCCGCCTGCAGTGCTGCGTCCACGATGGTAAGACTGTTATTATTATAAAGTTTCTGCCGCTCTCCGTTAAAACGCACCAGAATAAAGCCGTTCCGCTGTTCATAATAATTCAGGCAGATACCAATGGGCGTTACCAGAAGCGGGTCTTTTTCAATATCCTTCTGTTCAAAGACAACTTCCTGCAATACTTCCTCGCCGCGCAGCGCCACACGCTCCTTCGGCAAGTCCAGCTTCTCTGCAAGCATTTCCGTATAGCCGTGAATCTTTCCGCCGCCTCCTACAATAAAGGCTGCGCTGACGGTCTGGTCGCCGTTTAATTCCTTAATTTTGGCAGCCACCTCCGTGGTCATCTTTTCCACCACCGGAGCCGTCAAATCCCAGACCTCCTTGGAAGGAATGGTATGCTCAATCAGCATAATGTCTTTATATGTAATCTTATCCGCCGTGCTGCTCTGCAGTTTGATATACTCTGCCGTCTTAAAGTCCACCAGATAGTGCTGCACAATCAGCTCCGTCAATTCATCTCCCGCAAGGGGTATCATACCGTAGGCGATGATACTTCCGTCCTTGGTGATGGAAATATCGGAGGTTCCCGCACCGATATCCACCAGCGCAATATTTAACAGACGGTAGTTTTCGGGAATCGCCACATTGATTGCCGCAATAGGCTCCAACGTCAGGTTCGCCACCGTCAAATCCGCCTGCGCCACCGCCGCATAAAGTCCGTCCACCACGTCCTCCGGCAGGAAAGTTACGATAATATCCTCCGCAATTCGGTCTGCTTTATGGGATTCAATGCTCGAAAACGGCTCATCATTAAGGAAATATTTCATCACAGAATAACCCACACAATAAAATTTGTATTTCGTGTCGTTCATTTCCTGTAAAATATTCTGGGCTTTCTCAATGCCAAGCAAATCTAAAGTATGGATATCCTCCCCCGTCACCACGGTTTCCTCCGGGAAATCGTAGACAACATTTGTGGTAACTGTTTTTAACACACGACCCGCGGCAGCAATACAGACCTCCGTCAAAGGAATTTCCACCTGCTCCTCTAACTTTTCTTTCATTTTCCGAATGGTGCGCCCCACACGTCCGATATCATGAATCTGACCATCCAGCATAGCTCTTGTCTCATGCTCCATAATCTGCTGCGCCACCACGATAAAGGTATCTTCGTCCCGGTATCCCACGGTTCCCACCACATTGCGGGTTCCGATATCCAGACCAAACACCAACGATTGTTCCATTCCAACTGCATCACTCATATGCGGTTCTCCTACTCATTCTTCCCTGTTCTTATCTATTTTCACTCTGATTTTTTCTTTTCACCTTGCAAAAATTACCTGCTAT
>JAGAIK010000660.1 GCA_017626625.1 Roseburia sp. | reverse complement strand
TCCACCGTAATTCCAAGCGGTGAAAATAAATTTTCCCTGGCAAACTCCAACACGGATTGTCCTGTCGCCTTCGTCAGAATGCCGGATAAAATATCCGGTCCAATCATGGGTGTATAACGGAATTTCCCTGTTTTTCCCCTGCCGCCTAACAAATCAAGTGTAAAGGTTGCCCAGTCCCTGCTGCTGAAATATTTTTTGTAAGGCGCAAATCTGTATTTATAGGGTGCCGTCATGGTCAGCAAATCCTTAAGCGTTATATCCTGTATCTTCTTTTCTCCCTTTTTCACCCTGTAATCCGGGAAAAATTCCAGTACTTTCTGTTGGACGCCTTCGATGCCCCCCCGGTCTATGGCAATTCCAATCAGTATGGACAGAATACTTTTCGTCACGGAACAGACATGAATGCGGTCTGCCGCCCTGCTTCCGTGAAAATAATTTTCGTAAACCATTCTACCCTCTTTTTGTACTGCTACCCCGGCGATATTGCCATAATCTGTCGCTATCACCCGTTCTAACACTGCCACCTTATCCATAACGCTCTCCTTATCTCATACTTTCTTTTCACCGGATAATACACCTCCGTCATTACGTTCTCCTTTTCTCATGCTTTCTTTTTTACCGGATAATACACTTCCGTGATAAGACCGCTCTCCTCTGCCGCCTCTGACGGGTCTGTCACATAACACTCAAAAAGGGCATTGGTACAGGCATACCCTTCCCTCTCTGCCCACTCTATCTGCTTTGTATAAACGGACGGCAAATCGGAATACGCCCCCTGCAAAACGGTTTTCAGGCAAAGCCCCGGCGCAAAGTCCCTGGTTCCCGTCACATACTCCTTCACCGGAACTGCAAATTCTGTATCTAAACCACAGGGAGAAAATTCTGCACTGTGAAACAATACCATGGGCGGCGCTGCCGCCGTTAATTTTTCCTCTGCAATCCTCTGAAACAGCTTCCCGAAACATTTCCCGTACTCCTGCGGGAAATCCTGTTCAAGTATATTTTTCCGGATATAGAGCAAATTCATTTTCGGCACTTCCGTAAGCTGTATCTCAATATTTTCCAGATAGGACAGGATGGAATTGCCCTGTCTTAAATTTGAAATATCATAATCTAAGCGCTTTAACGTCCGCTCAAACTCCTGTACCTGACGCTCCATCTCTTTTTTCTTTTGAATCAGCGCCAGACAAAGTTTTTCTTCCCCGGCTCCCTCCTCCTTCAGAATTTCTTTCATTTCCTCTAAAGAGAAGCGGTATTCTTTCAATCGGTTGATAAACAACATCGTCTCTAACTGTTCGATGGCATAGTACCGGTAACCGTTTTCCGGGTTAATTTTTTCCGGCAGAAGCAGCCCTATTTCCGCATAATAACGAAGCGTCTTTGGGGATACCTTGCATATCCTTGAAAACTCTCCTATTGATAACATAGCCTTTCCTCCTTGCATTTCTGATTTTATGATACACCTTCCCCTAAGGGGAAAGTCAACGGGCAGAATCCAAAAGGAGGAACACTTTTCTGTCCGTGTTCCTCCCCTGCTTAGAAATTATTATTTGCCTGTTCGTCTCCCTCTACAATGGTTCCTGCCCGGTAAGCCTGAAGCAGCGCCTCTAAATCTCTTATGCTTTCCTTTAATGCCCGTCCATTGTCCGTGTCCGCCACGGTTTTCCGCTTTACCACATGCTCCACAAGAACGGTGTGAGACACAATGTCGCTGCCCTCCTGCACCGCCTTTTCCACCGATTCAAAGGGCTCATGGGCGGCAAGCACCAGCCCGAAGGAATTGTAAATCAGAGTATAGCCTGCAATCCCGGTTTTCGACTGATACGCCTTGGAAAATCCGCCGTCAATAATCAGCAGCTTTCCGTTGCACCGCACCGGGGATTCTCCCTTTTTCGCCTCCACTGGAATATGACCGTTGATGATATGCGCCTCGGAACCCTCTAAGCCAAACTCCGCCAAAATCCGGTTTACCACTTCCTCTTTTTCCAACAGACGATAGTAAGGATTTTTGATTTCCTCATGGGTCTTTTTGTCCGCAATGAAATACCGCTCAAAAGTGGTCATTTTTGCCTTTCCAAACACCGGGGAATTCTGGTTTTCCCAGATAAACCACAAGATGTCCTGCCCCTTTTTCTTTTCTTTGGGGTCAATGGAATAATAGCCCTTTCTGGCATAGCTCTCTAAAACGTCATACAGCTCTTTTCCGGCGTATTCCTTTCCGTAAACATTAACTCTGGTAAAGCTGCCGTCCTCATTCATGGGCACGCAGCCATGGTAGAGCAGATTCCCATTGTATACTTTATACAGGCTGCCCTTGGTAAAGAGAAAACGCACATGCTTCTGGAGTTTTTCACAGTTCAGAAACGCCATGGTGAGCCGCTCCATCACATCCGCCTCATCCGGTGACAGCGCATAGGGGTCCTCCCAGTCAATGGTTGGGAAGTATGTGTCCTTCAGCGGATATTCCTCCCCCTCCACCTTGACCGTTCCTTTTTCAATGTCGATTTTATCCAAAAGCAGACGGTGCTCCATCTGAAATTCCGGGTGGTTTTTGATAATCTGCCCCTCTAACTTAAACTGGATAATGGTGATTGCCTTGTGCATTTTCTCGTCTAAAAAGGCGTCCCTCACATCGTATTCCTCTTCCCGGTAATCCAGTTTAAAACAGCTGCAGGCGTCTTTGTCGTACTGCTTCATGGCAAACCGCGCTAAAGGCACCAGATTGATTCCGTAACCGTCCTCTAACAAATCCAGATTTCCGTATTTTGCAGAAATCCGAATCACGTTGCAGATACACGCCTGGTTTCCTGCTGCCGCCCCCATCCAGTACACATCATGGTTTCCCCACTGGATATCCACGGAATGATGCGCCATCAGTGTGTCCATCACAAGATTTGGGTAGGGTCCTCTGTCAAAAATATCCCCCACCACGTGAAGATGATCCACCACCAGACGGCGAATCAGATTACAGAAGGCAATGACAAGCTCCGTTGCCCTTCCGGTACGGATGACGGAATTTATGATTTCACTGTAGTATGCCTCCTGGTCGGAAACCTCCTGCCGTCCTGTCAAAAGTTCCTCTATCACATAGGCAAAATCCTTGGGCAGTGCCTTTCTCACCTTAGAACGGGTATATTTTGAGGAAGCGCTCTTGCAGATGCGAATCAGACGGTACAGGGTGACCTTATACCAGTCCTCCATATTTTCCTCTGTTTTCAGAATCTGCTCCATCATCTGTTCCGGGTAATAAATCAGGGTGGCGATTGCCTTTTTCTCCGCTGCGCTGATGGCGTTGCCGAACTCGTCCTCGATTTTCCGTTTGATTGCACCGGAACCGTTTTTTAAAACGTGCTGGAACTGGTCGTATTCCCCGTGGATATCGGTGATGAAATGCTCCGTTCCCTTGGGAAGGCTTAAGATTGCCTGCAGGTTGATGATTTCGGTTGCGGCGGCGGCAACGGTGGGGTATTGTCTGGATAGGCTTTTTAAGTAGCGTAAATCTGTTTTTTCCATTGGTTCCTCCAAAGTGGTATATGTTTTGTAAATTGTTATGTTCTTTTAGGTATTGGCAAAGGGACGCTTGAACTGGCAGATATTTTCTGTCAGACACGCTCCCGCTCCTCAAAAACGCAGCGGATGCTAAGCTCGAAAATACCTCGCTAAGCACCGGCGTTCTTGAAAGGGTCTGCCTGAAAACATCTGTCAGTTCAAGCTGTGTTTTGGCAATAACACCTTAAAATATACTGCTGCAATATATTTACAAAGACGGATAGCATCTCTTGCTTATAGTTTGCTTACTTGCTATGGATTATCTTAACACAGAGTACTTTTCTTTCGCAACTTAAGTTAATTTCTTAACAAAAAAAGCCATCACGGTTCACTGTACATTCATTTTGTATCATGGACTGTACTGGCTGTTGCCCTTTGTTTGCTATACCGTTTTCACTGATATTTGTTTGAGCTTTCATAAAGATTGTCTTACACTTTTCTTATAACACGTCCAACAATAGACAGATACTGCCCGATTCCCTTTTCAAAGAATTTCTCATCATGTAACGCAAATTCATGTTTGGACAAAAACCAATCCTTCCATGCTACATCAAAGCTCTCTAAATCAAAATTCATTACAACCTCAAACTTATCGCTCTGACCTATATGATTCAACCACCATTCTCTACTATGAAATAAATCATATTCACTATCTTCACCATCCAGCCATTTAAGTATAATTTCCGGTTCATTACCATGTATCTCTTCCTTTAACCCCGGCATTGCAATAATTGCCACCCCGTTAGTTTTTAATAATGGTAAAATCTTTTGTTCAAAGAAGTATGGTTGTGTTGCAACATAGTGCAATGAATCTATGCTCACAATAGCATCGAAATATTCCTCCGCAAAGGGTAAGTCATTGGCATCCGCATGAATAGGTATTATCTTTTCGGAAACCTGCCATTCATTGAAACGAATATTATTCTCCGTTGCACTAATCCATAAATCAGTTGCAAAAACATTTACATCAGCTTCTTTTGCAAGAAACAAACTTGTTAATCCTTTTCCACAACCCAAGTCCAATACTCGTGTTCCCCGCCCAAGCGGATATTTTTCAATCATTTCCTCCAGTAATCTCATACTATTCGGTCCCATTAAATATTCTTTATTAAAAAGTTCTTTATATTTATCAGCTTTTTTCACCATAATTCCTCCAGCATTCTCTTATTGGCTTTATTTTTACATAATAATAGCATAGATACAAACGGAGCTTCAATCTCGAATTTGATTAAAACCATTTTTAAGTCAATCTATCCAAATAGCGATAGCTTACCCAAAATGGATGAAAGAAAAACGATTAGTAATTCCGGGATTATATAATAAATCGTTGCAGGAGAAACAAAGTGCGGAGCCGGAATGCGAACAATCATCGTTATAGATGATAAAACCGGATACAATTCACTTCATCTTTTGTATGTGAAATCAGACGCACAAAATACCGGAAACGGATTTAAGATATGGAAAGCGATTGAAGAATTACATCCTGAGGCAAGAATTTGGGAGACGCATACCCTATATTACGATAAGCGAAACATTCATTTTTATGTAAATCGTTGTGGTTTCAAGATTGTAGAATTTTTTATTGATTTGATAGACGGAAATCTTCTTATAAGCCCGCGCAAGTGTTTATAAAACCTTGCGAAACTGACTTAAAATCAAGGTTTCCCGCGTATCGTCATTTATCTTGCCGTATCTCCGTATAAGATGATTTTGTAAGACCGGGCACCATTTTGGCACCACATGTAACTTTTCTTTGAAGTCTATTGACATTTCCGCAACACAAACATATAATTTTTGTTATATAACAGGAATTATAAAAAGGAGGAATGACCGGTGCCACCGAGAGCGAAGATTACAAAAGAAATGGTCATTGACGC
>JAGAIK010000057.1 GCA_017626625.1 Roseburia sp. | reverse complement strand
TCCGCCACATCTCCGCAGCCCCACAGCACCAGCGGCAATGTCTCTTTTTTCAGTGTTTCCGTCCAGTCCTCTAAAATATGTTCTCTCTGCAGCCGTTGTAAAAATTCTGTCTTTTCCATATTTCTTCCTTTTCCTTTCCATTTCCTCTTATCTTCTATTCCGTTAAGGCATGTCGCTATTCTGATTTTTGCCATCTTTATTTCATATACTTATCCGGCAGGGGGCTCCGTTTCTCCGGCGCCTTCTAATATTTCAATTTATCTATCCAGTTATTCACGGTTTTCTGTGAAGGTACATCATAAAAGTTGCGCCCTTTCAGCCAGTTCGTCTTAGCGGATATCTTTGCTTTTGATTTCAGGTGCTTCGCACTGTTTCCAAGACCGCTGCTGATGGATGTGGAAAAAGGCACCACCGTTTTTCCTTTTAAGCTTACATTTTCCACAAGGGTATATACAATATGGGGTGCTTCTCCCCACCAGATGGGATAACCAATGTAGACAACATCCGCTTTCTTTACCGCTTTTTTTATCGCTTTTATATTAGAAATCTTAGGACGCACCTTACTTTTTGCCGGTGAAGCAGCGGATTCATGTTCTTTCACAACACGGCTGTTCTCATTGCTGTAATCCAAATCGTCCTCTGTATAGGGTTTTGCCGCCTTAATTTCAATTACTGTACCTTTCGTTTTTTTACCAATCTTTTTTGCCGTGGCTTTTGTCGTTCCCGTTGCAGAAAAATAAAGCACTACTATGTTTTTCTCTTTTTCTTTTGCCTGCACCTCTGCCACATTTACACATGACATTGCCAAAACAACTGCCATAAAAACTGCTGCTGCTTTTAAAATTCTTCTTTTCCCTCTTCTCATAAACGGTTCCTCCTTTATAAACCTTTCTTCTAAACTCCGGCTCTGCCCTAATTATATGGAATAAGCCGCAGATAAGGAATTGCATTATTTATCATACTGTATCTACTAAAAGTTAATATTCTGCAGTTTTTTTCTTCCTTGCAGTCAGCTTCTGCACTCCCTTTGAGGCATAATGCGCCAGAAAAATGAACAATCCCATAATGGCAATATACTCTGTAAAAAAGAGCAACTGCGGTCTTTCAAAATCAAAAAATACAAAAGGCGACCTCAAAAACATATAGGACAGCAGTTGATTTTTCACAAAGGCATAAAGACCATCCCCCGCAATCGCAGCCGCAGCCAGCCGCAGTACAATCCGTTTTCCTGTTGTCTCAGCCCCTCCGATTGCCTTTCGCATCATGCCGAGAATCATGTTCCAGTGCAGTCCGAGATGCAGCGCCATAAGGACAAATCCCCAAAATGCGGCGGGCACGTGAATCTGTCTCGCCAGCGCAGTTCCCCCGGAAATCGGCAGGAAAGCAAAAACCTCTCTCGAAAGAATGATGCCGCTTATCATTAACCCCAACATGGAAAGCAGCAGGGCAATGTTTATCACGGTCTGTAAAATGCGCACAGGCGTATATTTTCCCTTCCACAGGTGGCCGTACCAGCTTCGGTTCAGGATATGATGGGCAATCCACAAAACAAACATTCCCGCACCAAGCCATTCATGGGCAGTCTCCCCGGTAATCTGTCTTGCCATTAAAAACAGCAGCAATACTGTCATTGCCATATCAATGGCGATTTTGCATACAAGTTTTTTCTTCATCCGAAAACATCCTCCCATTTACAGGTAAGGGTCCGTCTGCCAGACCACAGACCTGCTCTTACCCGCTATCCTTATTCGGCGGTCAGCCCCAGGCCATCCACCCAGTCCACAACCTCGCTCTCTGCCCCCGACACACTGTTTCGGGAAATCGAAAGTCCGTCAGACCTCACATTTGCGCCCGGCTGCAATTCAGAAATTGTCTGAACGGTTCTGGAAAAACCGCTGCCTCCATGCGTGGTAAACGGAATAATGGTCTTTCCGCTGAAATCATATTCCTCAAGGAAAGTATAAAGCGGCATCGGCAGGTCGGCGTTCCAGTTCGGATAACCCAGGAAAATCACGTCGTAGCTGTCCGGGTTTTCTATCTGTGTTGCAAGCTCCGGTCTGGCATTATCTGCTTTTTCATTGTAGGCAAATTCCAAAAGAGGTTCGTGCGTTGTGGGATAGTCCTGTACTGTTTCGATGGAAAACAGCTCGCCGCCCGTTTCACGCTGAATTATCTGCGCAATGTACTCATTATTTCCCAAAACCTCGCCGTCTGCCACCACGCGGCTCGCCCCTGCCACGGTATCCACACCGTCCGTTTCCATAACGGAGAAATATGCAACCAGAATATTGCTGTTTCCTGCTTCCGTTGTACCTGAAGTCTCTGTGCTTTCTGTTTCGTCCTCTGCAGGTTCCGTTGTGTTTTCTGCACCGCTGTCAGCGGATGCCGTTACCGGAGCCACAGTCTCTGCCGTGGTATCCTCCGCAGTATTTGAATTGTTATCTCCGCAGGCAGCCAGAGAAAGAGCCAACAAAGCAGAAAAAAGAATGGCTGTTAATTTTTTCATCGAATTTTGCTCCTTTACTTTTTATCGTAATCTATATCAACAGATGTTTTTTCCCATCTGGTATGCTTCCTGCAATGCAGGGTTTCTTTCAATATCGCCAATCTGCCAGGCTCCTGCGCCATAGATGACTCCCATCTCTCTTGCTCCCGGCAGACATTCCAGGTAGCCGCGCAGCCCGTCAATCGTCCGTTCCATTGCCGCCTTTCCATCCGCAGCAGTAGCCATCAGATAAAATTCCTTATTTTCCAGACCAGCTTTCTGCGCTCCGCCCAAAGTACGGTCAATCATGGTTTTCATCTGCGCACACATGGTGTAGAAATATACGGGAGTAGCCAAAACAATCACATCCGCATTCCGCATTTTCGTAATGACCTGCTCCATATCGTCCTTTTTTACACAATGCCCCTTTGTTTTACAAGCATAGCAGGCGGAACAATAGCCGATTTTCAACTCCGCAAGCCGGATTTTGTCCACATGGTTTCCCGCTTCTTCCGCCCCTTTCATAAAATAATCGCAAAGGGTGTCTGAATTGCCGCCCTTACGAGGGCTGGATGAAATAATCAATATATTCTTACTCATTTTCCGTTTGTTCTCCTTCCTCGCTCACTAATTCCAAGCGTACTGTTCCGGATTCGTTTGCCATTGTCTCTGCCCCTGTTTGCGCATGACCTAAGGGAATCACATCAACAATTGTCTGTTCGTAAATATCGTCATAGAAAATCGCAAGGTCAGGTCCGGCGTTCCAATAGCCAAAATCTCCGATTTCATATACTCTTGTTGTCGATTCTACAGAGGAAAGATGCTCCGGCAGCGTCATGCCTTTCGCAAAGCTGTTCCGCTCGATTAGAGTCATTTCCAGTGGCAGCATTGCCACCAAATCCGCAGCAGCCCTCGAATCATTTAATGTAATAACTACCTCCGTATCTTCGGTAATCACTTTGATTTGCGTACCCTCTACGCTCTCATAGCTGCTGTTCTCAGATATATCCGGCGTTCTTGCCTCCCGCTGTCCGATTGTTCCGCAAGCCGTCAGAGAACCAAGCATAAGGCATAACACTCCGACGCTAAGTGTTTTTTTGTACATAGGCATTCTCCTTTATTCCAGAAGTCCAATCCCCTGAAGCCAGGGCTCAATATCATTCAGGTCGTTTGCAGTAAGTCCCTCTGCAATCACCGCATCCGGGCAAAGCTCGTTGAAAATATGGAGGCTGTTGCCAATATCGTCACTGGAGCTGGTGCAGAAAGGGATGAGCGTCTTACCCGAAAAATCATTCTCTGCAAGGAAAGTCGCTATCATAGCCGGAGCTTCGTCCCACCAAATGGGATAGCCCACGAAAATTGTGTCATATTCCTCAATACTGTCCACGGACACGGTAATCTCCGGGTGTACGCCATCCAAAATTTCCGCTTCGGCTTCCTCCTGCAAATCTCCATATTCTTCTGCCCGCTGAATTTCAGCCAAAGTACCTCCTGTATATTCCGCAATCATCTGCGCTGCTTCCTCAGTATTTCCTGTATAAGAAAAATATGCAATCAAGACATTTCCGCTATTGGCATCCGGCTCTATGGTTTCCGATTCCGTTGTTTCCGGTTCTTCTGTAGATTCCTCACTCACGTTTTCCGCAGGCTCTTCTGTTTGCAGCGTCTCCGCCGCAGTTTCAGTCTTATCAGCCGCAGAAGATGTTTCTGCGGAAGGGTTGTTGTTGCCGCAAGCTGCCAGTACAAAACTGAGAGCCAACATCAAAGTAAGAAGTAAAATATTTTTTCTGATTTTCATTGTGTACCATCCTTTCCCGACGCTTTATGCGTATTCAAATATTCCAATATCCAGTCGATTGCCTGTCCGGCATCCTCGCCGGAAAAGCCATGTCCTGCCCCCGGAAGCACTTCCAACCGAGCCGAATCATAAGCCTGGACTGCTTTCTTAGAATAGGAGATGGGAACAATACCGTCGGCATCCCCGTGAATCAGCAGCACATCCTTTTTATAAGCCGAAATCGTTCCATAAATGTCATAATCCAGCAAATCCTCCGCAAAAACACGACCGACAGTCATCCACATGTGGTAGTAAGTGTCCGGAATATCCGCTGTACTGCCAAACTTCTCTTTTGCGTCGTCTACCAGCACAAACGCCGGATACAACAGGATTGCGCCTTGAATCTCATCTTCATGGGCTGCTGCTGTGATTGCTGATACCGCACCTCCCATACTGGTTCCCATGAGAAAAATATTTCTGCTGTCCACAAAAGACTGCTCCTGCATCATATCAATAACTGCCTCTAAATCCGCCTGCTCCGTAAAAACAGACATTTCCAGAGTGGAGCCGTCACTTCTGCTGTCCGGACCGCCACCGCAGAAATCAAAGCAATACACCACATACCCTTTTGCGGCAAGTGCTTCGGCATATTGCGTTCCGACCTGATAATTGCCCCCAAAACCGTGAGAGAAGATGACTGTCGGCATTTTCTCACCTGCATCTTGCGGAACATAAACCACACCGTAAATCTGTTTTTCATTCCGCCTTGCATAAAGTTCCTGTATCTCATATTCGTAAATAACATCCTCTGATACCAAATCGTCCCTCATTTCTAACTCGGGCAAGAGTTCTGTTTTCTCCTCTGCCGCCGTTTCCGCAGGTTGAATTTTAGCTGACAAATAATTTTTGTTTCTAAAAGTACGTCCGACAGCAGATATCATCAAAAGTATAACCATACAAATTATTGGAACCATTTTTCTTTTCATCTTTGCCCCTTATTACTTACCGTATATACCAACCGGATACCATCGCCTTTCAGCCGCTCTACATTCTTAAGCTGGAAAACTGCCGGATTCCCCGGTGAAAGCATTGGTGATTGTTCAAACACCGTTACGGAATCCGGATTTCCGTCCGCAGCCGGGGCAATCAAAAGGCTCAACTCATCCACTGTGCCCTGATGCAAAAATGTCCAGTTAATTGTGCCTCCGCCGCAAATCATCAACGTATCGATTCTAAAGAATTGATATAACTTTTCCAAAGCCAGCTTGCAGTCTAGCATTTCCGAACCTGCCAAAATATAAGACACGCCGCGTCCGCGAAGATAGGCCCGATAAGCCGCCGGGGTCTGTTCTGTCAGGATTTCAATTACATGAGCGTCGGGTCTTCCTGCTTTGCGGAAGATTCCCGATTCCCAGCCGATTTCTCCCTGGGTATCCACGGAAACATAATAAAGCGGCGCATGATTATCTGCTACAAAGTCACCGTCAGGAACCTCTGCCGTCGGTTCAAGCTTTGGCTTTCGCCCTCCGGTAAATTCCTTTGTCGTCACTGTTCCGTAAAGCCAGGCATCCGCCTGGTACTCAGAACGGATGCGGGCATATTCCTCACTTACTGCCCCGGCAGCTTCCGTTCCCATAAAAGCCCCTGTGATTTTTCCATCCAGAGCACTTAATATATGACATACTGTATATGGTCGTTTCATGTACTTATCCTCCCATCCATCGTTGCTTTTCGCTTCGCAGCCGCCCTCCTTACAGGCACTCCATCAGAATCTGATAAATTTCCTCCCGGTCAAGCTCACGGGGATTGCATTTGATAATGTTGCAGGTATCCGCCACCTGACGCAGTACCTCCGGTGTAATCTCCACTGTGGATTTCAACTGGCTCATTTTCGTGGGCAGCCCGCACTCTCTGATGAAATCTTCCAGAGCATCCACACCAGCCTCCGCAGTATCTACACCGAATACCTCCTTTGCAAACCGGGTAAATTTTTCCGGCGCATCCTTCACGATGTGGCGGTAATAAGCGGGATGAATGACTGCCAGCCCCTGCCCGTGATTGCAGTCCGTATAAGCTCCAAGCTGATGTTCCATCTGGTGCGCCTGAAAATCCGTCAGGCGGCCGCATTTTAAAATTCCGTTTTCCGCCATAGCTGAATCCCACATCAGATTGCTTCTTGCCGTTCTATCGTTCATGTCTTTCAACAACCGGCGCATATTGACTACCGTATTTTTCATCACTGCCAGCGCCACATCATCGGATACATTATCTTCATCCGAATTGCCGAGGTAGGTTTCCATTGCATGACTCAAGGTATCAAATGCTCCGGACATCACCTGCAGCGGCGGTACCGACATGGTATATGCGGGGTCAAGAACAGCAAAGGACGCTGCTGTTCCAAAGACCGGACCTTTCCACTTCTTCTCCTCATAAGTAATGACTGCACCTGCATTCATTTCCGCACCGGTGCCGGACGCCGTCACAACCGCACCCATGGGAATCCCGGCTGTGGGGAATTTTCCTTTGCCATACTCCATGTCCCAAATATCTTCCTCCAACCTCGCCTGCGCGGAAATCACCTTGCAGCAGTCGATAACACTGCCGCCGCCTACCGCCAGAATGAAGTCCACATGCTGCTTTCGTGCCAGCGCTGCCCCTTCCTGCACTTTAGTGTAAGTGGGATTTGACATAATTCCGGAGAAATCCACTACTTTTTTGCCCGCCTGGGTAAGCATTGTTTTCATCTCATCATAAACACCGTTCTTTTTTACAGAACCGCCGCCAAAAGCAAGCATCACCGTTTCACCTGCTTTGCCAAGCTCTGCGGCAAAGGCCTGTGCGGCGCTTCCCTCTCCAAAATAAACCTTTGTGGGATATGAAAATGTAAATTTGTTCATCGTAAAATCCTCCTTATCCTTGCAATTTTACTGTTTCTGTGTCATAATACGTTTGTTTGAACCGATTGTCATAACCGATTATAATTTGCGGTAGTTACTACCGGTCAATACGTATCGGCAAATTTTCCTTATGAATTTTTTGTGAACAAAACAGGAGGCAATCACTATGTATACGATGATGCAGGTCTGCCGGGAACTGGATATGACCTACCAGACTTTAAAATATTATTGCAATGAGGGGCTGATTCCCAATGTCAAAAGAGACAGCAATAACCGCCGGGTTTTTGATGAGAGGGATGTAAAATGGATTAAAGACCTCTCCTGCTTAAAGAGATGCGGCATGAGCATTCAGGAAATGAAAGAATATTTAGAACTCTGCCTGCAGGGAGAATCCACCATTATGCTGCGCAAAGAAATGCTGACAAAAAAACGTGAGGCGCTGCTTGATTCCATCCAAGAATTAGAGGACAGCGTTGCCTATATTGACTGGAAACAGAATTTCTATGACGAAGTGCTTTCCGGTGCACGTCCGTATATAAGTAATTTAATCCGGACAGAAGAATAAAAGGAGACAGCCCTGTGGAGCTTTCTGGCTTTAAAAAGCTCAAACTCTACAGAGCTGTCTCTTTCTTAATCTGGTGCAAAATCAGTATGCAGTCAGTTTCTCGGAATCGCATTCAACTGCGCATTCAGCGCCAGCAGTTCTTCCCTGGTGGGATTTTTCACTCCGAAATTCCCCACCGTATTCATCAGACGCAGAACGGTCGCCCCGCCCATCGCATCCCTTACCATCTCATTATTCTCCCCCAAATCCATGCCTATCGTGGCAGACATGGTTCTCAACAATTGATTTATCAGCGCCTTCCCCTGCTCGGTGTCCATGATATCTCCTAAGGTATCATTCAAAGAGAAATATCCTTCCGGCGCCTCAATCTCGAACCAGTCAATAATCGCCCCCTGCTCTTTCAGGCGGTATTTCTCATTAAAGACCTCCACCTTACGGATATGGCTTTCATCACTGCAATCCCCCGCCTTTGCCGTCAATGTGGATTCTCCGGTGTTTGGCACGTCAAAATAGAAGAAATGGTCTTCTTTTTTCTGACGTCCCAGACTTTTGCCGTTTACAAAAAGCTCCACCTCCGGCAGATTCGAGTATACCGTTACTTTGGTTGTCTCCTCCACCCGGTCTGTGTACCGCTTGCCGCAGATGTGCACGAAAGGCTCATCTGACAGCCACGCCTTGTAAGCATAGAAAGCATCTTTTTTATATTTCCGGTCAAAGGTCACCAGTCCCTTATGATTCTGTCCGTTTTCGCCGCCCTCATTTCTGCCGTCCGCAGCAAAATCAAACATGTTCCACACGTGGGTAGCCCAAATATAAGGTCTTACGAAAAGCTGTTTGATTGCCTCTTCATGCCAGTGCGCCTGATATTCCTCCGTGTAATCCCCCTGCTTCGGTTCAGAGGAATGCCAGTCCAGTCCCTCACAGCCATACTCGCTGATACCGATGGGGATATCCGGAAACTCCTTATGGAAGCCGTCCGCCCAGGAACCGTACATTGAGGTATCTCCATAATAC
>JAGAIK010000659.1 GCA_017626625.1 Roseburia sp. | reverse complement strand
TAAAACACTTCTCTCCTACGCCGACGCCCTGCTTTCCATCGGGCAGACCGATGCGGCGCAGGCAGTTTTAGAATACGGCATTGAAATCGGCTCTGATTCCAGCCAGAATTTCCTCATGCTGGCAGACATTTACAGCAGCCAGGGCAATCCTTCCAAAATTGAATCGCTGATTTCCGTTGCGGAAGGGTTAGACTCCCTGATGAAACAGTCTATTTTAGAAAAGCTTCATCAGAAATTAGAGACTCCCATTCCCTAAGCCCTTCCCCATTTTTCCATAACGGGAAATCAGCCGGTCCGTCAGCCTTGACGCCTCGCTTCTTGTCATTCCCTCTAAGCTCCGGGGAAGTTCTATCTCATGGCAGGCGGCAAGTTCCTGCAGATACCGGATTTGCCGCGGTGTCGCCGGAGACTGCCGCTTCGCCTTGTACTGTAACGGCTTCGGAAGAAAGGCTTCCTCATTTTCTTCTCCAAAGTTTTCCTTTAGCTTTTCTAAAAGCTGTGCTGTCTCTATGGCATCATCCAATGCCCGTTGGGCATTGCGGCGTGGGTTTTCAAAATAACGGCAGAGGCTTTCCAAATCCTTTTTTTCTTCCTCCGGCAAAAATTTTCTCGCCAGTTTCAGCGTATCCACCGCCTCCCGCTCAAAACAGCGTTTGTGGTTCACCGCCCACTGTTTCAGAAAGCTGTAGTCAAAGATAACGTTCTGTCCCACCAGAATATCCTCCCCTAAAAAGGAGAAAAATTCTTCCATCACTTCATCTAATTCCCTTCCCGCTTCTGCCGCCTCATCCGTAATTCCGGTAAGCTCCACAATCTTTTCCGGCAATTTTTCCTGCTGCCTTATGATGGCTGCATAGGTATCCGTCACCACCCCGTTTCTCACCCGCGCAGCTCCCACCTCCAGTATCCGGTCGGTTTTCGCCCGCAGCCCCGTCATTTCCAAATCAATCACTACATAGTTCTCTATCAATCTATTGTCCCACTTTCCTGTTTATTCCGGTTTATTCTCTCCCTGCTTCGGGAAATATCCAGTTTACCCTCGCCTGATGGTCCAGCGGGTCCCTGTCCGTGTAGTCAAACAGGGCATAAAGCGGCTCCTTCTCCCTGTCCGGCAGTTTCGTGAGCGTCCGTTCCTCTTTTCCCGGAAAACGATAGAAAAACCGCTCCACATGGGACTGTTTTCCGTTCTGGCAACAGGCTTTCGTCACCGCTTTCCACTCACTGACCTCCGGCGCCCAGGCAGGTCTGCTCTTGCAGTTTTCCCGGTAATACAGGTCAAAAATCAGGCTCTCCCGCAGCATGGGGAGTATGGTTTCCGCTCTGTATTTAATTCCCACTCCCCGGCAATTTCCGGTAAATTTCTCTGTCTCCGCCACCTCTTCTATTTTCCGGCAGTTTTCCCCAGTTTTCCCTGCTTCTACCATCTCTTCCATAAATTCCAACAGAATACCGGAACGCCGCAGCCTCGAATGGCTCATGGCAAAATAACCGTTTTTCTCATAAAATGCCCCAAGCCGGCAAAACATGTCGAAAGCACTGGGAAAAAGCACATCTAACAGCTTCATGGTTACTTCAAACTGCCCGCTGTTATAGTAAACCTCTAACATTTCCTCCACCTGTTTGATACGCAGCACCTCGTCAAAACTCAGCCAGTCGGTTTTCAGCACCTCATAGGGCGGTCTGCTGCGGTAGCAGATACCGTATTCCGCTGCGTGCTCATACATATAGGAGCCCTTCAGTACCTTCAAAAAACCGAGCTGTAACTGGTTAGGTTTTAAGGCGTATATCTCGTCAAAGGACTTTGCAAAGGTATCATAATCCTCATAGGGCAGC
>JAGAIK010000658.1 GCA_017626625.1 Roseburia sp. | reverse complement strand
GATTTTGGAAAGTTTATCATAAAAGAGGGAGAAACGGCTGCCAAGATAATCGGCTGCCTCCGGTGCAAGCCTGGTAATCAGAATATTTTCCGGACAGTGCACTAACAGGCTGTTGATAATTCCCTCCATCTGTTCTTTTGTTTTCGAGGCGCCATAAATGACCTCCGGTGCACCCTGGCGGATATTCCGGTGATGGTCCACCTTGGCATATCCCAAATCTTCAAAGGGAGCAACCTTTAATTTCAAATAAGCCTCTTCGGCAGAAAGAGAACCCTGCTCAATCTGTTCTAGTATTTGTCTCATCTGTTCGTTCTCCATATAAAAATAACCATACCTTTCTGTCAGCCCCGGCGGCAGAAGAACCGCAGCCGGAATTTATGGATAGCCTGATAGGATATCAGCCTTAACTTATATTATACTCTAAGGAAAGGCGGGAATGCAAATCTGCCATTGGTATTATTGTATAAAAAATGGAAACTAATTTTGTTGATTTGGTTTCTTGTGGTGAAACAGGACAGATGTTACAATGTAGGAAACTAAAGCGATAAAAATAGTTTCCGGTGAAGGAGATATAGAGTTATGGAGTTAAAAGAGACGATTTTGGAGGGAACTATCCTGGTATTTAATCAGAAAGGTCTGAAATTTACCATGGACGACATTGCAAGGCAGCTTAGTATGAGCAAAAAGACGATTTATACGGTATTCCGGGACAAGGAAGCCTTATTTTTAGCCATGGTGGACTATCTGTTTGACCGGATTAAGGAGAGCGAACATACAATTCTTCAGAATGAAGAGCTGACCACATTAGAAAAAATCAGGAAAATATTGTGCGTGATACCGGAGAGCTATCAGGAAGTAGATTTCCGGCAGCTTTACCTGCTGCGGGGAAAATACCCGTCCATTTATGCCAAGGTGGAGGAACGGTTAGAGACGGGGTGGGAAGGCACCATCGCCCTGTTAGAACAGGGGATGAAAGAGGGAGTTATCCGTCCGGTGAAAATTCCGATTCTGAAAATGATGTTGGAGTCGGTGTTAGAACAGTTTTTCCAGCGGGATATTCTGATACAGAATAAAATTTCCTATGTGGATGCCCTGCAGGAGGTCGTGGAAATTTTAGTGGAGGGTATCGTGAGAAAAACTTCTAAAATCGAAGGCTAAAAAGGCTTTTTGAAAAAATAAATAAGAAAGTAGAGAGAGAAAAGATGGAAGAACGGATTTACTGGAATGATAACTGGAAATTTACCGGGGAATACAGTGAGAAACTGTTAGCGGCGGATTTTGACGATACAGCGCTTACGACGGTGCGGCTGCCCCATACCTGCAAGGAAACGCCTTTTCACTATTTTGACGAGAGCATTTACCAGATGGTCAGCGGATACCGCAGGATTTTTACCGCTCCGGAAGCGTGGAGGGGAAAAAGGGCGCTTCTCACCATTGACGGTGCGGCTCATGACAGCGAGGTGTATTTAAACGGCAGAAAAGTGGGGGAACATCACTGCGGCTACACGGCGTTTACGGTGGATTTAAGCGGCGGGCTTCGTTTCGGGGAAGAAAATGTGCTGGTAATAAAGGTGGACAGCCGGGAAAATTTAAACATTCCGCCCTTTGGCTTTGTCATTGACTATATGACCTACGGCGGGATTTACCGGGAGGTTTATCTGGAAATCAAAGAGCCGGTATATTTAGCGGACGTTTTTGTAAAAAGCGAATTGCAGGATTATAAGAAAGAGGCGGCTGATACAGCGAAAGTTTCTGCTTCTGTTTCAAAGGAGGAACAGGAAAGTCCCCGGTATGCGGACGGGAAGGTGACGGCGGAAATATCACTAAATGAGGAAAACGCAGAACCTGATTTTAGCCTTAATCATAGTATTACTCTTAGCATGAGGAAAAAGGGGGAACCTTCTTTTTCGGAAATAAAGGAAACGGAGCTGTCGGTGGAAAGTGGCAGGGCACAAAACAATGTCAAAACAGTACAAAAAACAGAGCCACGGAAAATAAAACTGCAATTCCCGGTGAAAAACATAGAACTCTGGGACACAGAACATCCCGTTCTCTACGAAATAAAAACCGAACTGAAAAAAGACGGAAAAACCATAGATGAAAAAATCGTAACCTTCGGTTTCCGCAGCGCCGTATTTTTGCAGGACGGTTTCTATCTGAACGGAAAGAAAACGAAAATCCGGGGCTTAAACCGCCATCAGAGCTACCCCTATGTGGGCTACGCCATGCCGAAATCCATGCAGCGGCTGGATGCGGACATTTTAAAGCGGGAGTTAGGCGTCAATGCAGTGCGCACCTCCCACTATCCCCAGAGCCATTATTTTTTAGAGCGCTGCGATGAAATCGGTCTGCTGGTATTTACGGAAATTCCCGGCTGGCAGCACATCGGGGACGAAGCATGGAAAAATCAGGCAGTGGAAAATGTAAGGGATATGGTGGTGCAGTACCGCAATCACCCCTCCATTATCCTCTGGGGCGTCCGCATCAATGAATCCGGGGACGATGATGCTTTTTATGAGAGAACCAACCGGATGGCGCACAGCTTGGATGACAGCAGGCAGACCGGAGGGGTACGGGCACATAAAAAGAGCAGTCTTTTAGAAGATGTCTATACCTATAACGATTTTTCCCATGACGGAAAGAAAAAGGGGTGCGAGCCGAAACGGGCAGTCACCTCCTGTGAGGAAAAGCCTTACCTTGTCAGTGAATATAACGGGCATATGTATCCCACAAAAGCCTATGACTGGGAGGAACACCGGGTAGAGCACGCCATCCGCCATGCCAATGTGCTAGATGCCATTGCGGGGGAGGCGGACATTGCCGGAAGTTTTGGCTGGTGTATGTTCGATTACAATACCCACAAAGATTTCGGCAGCGGCGACCGCATCTGCTATCACGGAGTGACAGATATGTTCCGGAATCCGAAGCTTGCCGCAGTCGTTTACGCCTGCCAACAGGAGGAAACTCCGGTACTTGAAATTTCTTCTTCCATGGATATCGGGGAGCATCCCGGCTGCAACCGCGGGACAACCTGGATTTTTACCAATGCGGACAGCGTGCGGATGTACAAAAACGAACGTTTTCTCAAGGAATATAAAAAAGAGGAAAGTCCATACAAAAATCTCGCCCATGGTCCCATTGTGATTGACGATTTTATCGGGGACGCCATAGAAAAGGGAGAAAAGTTCAAACCGGGTCAGGCGAAGGAAATCAAAAAGGCGCTGAATGTGGTTGCCCGCTATGGGCT
>JAGAIK010000657.1 GCA_017626625.1 Roseburia sp. | reverse complement strand
GCTTTATATAAAGGCGGCATCGCAATATAGACATGCCCTTCAAAGATCAGCTCCGGCATAAACCGGTAAAATAAGGTCAGCAGCAGCGTGGAAATATGCGCGCCGTCCACATCCGCATCCGCCATAATGATAATCTTGTTATAACGCAGCTTGGTAATATCAAAATCATTGCCGTAACCTTCGGAAAAACCGCAGCCGAAAGCATTAATCATGGTCTTGATTTCCGCATTGGCAAGAACCTTGTCAATACTTGCCTTCTCCACATTCAGAATTTTACCGCGGATAGGCAAAATCGCCTGAAAGCTCCGATCCCTGGCAGTCTTTGCGGAACCGCCCGCCGAATCTCCCTCCACGATAAAAATTTCACAGATCGAGGCATCCCTGCTCTCGCAGTTTGCCAGCTTTCCGTTGGAATCAAAGGAAAATTTCTGTTTCGTCAGCAGGTTGGTCTTTGCCTTTTCCTCCGTCTTACGGATTTTTGCCGCTTTTTCCGCGCAGGAAATCACAGTCTTTAAGGTTTCTAAATTTTTATCAAAATACAACTGAATTTCATCCCCGGTGACCTTCGCCGTCACACGGGAGGCGTCCTGGTTGTCTAATTTCGTTTTTGTCTGCCCCTCAAACCTGGGATCCGGGTGCTTAATGGACACCACCGCCGTCATGCCGTTTCTGACATCCGCCCCGGTGAAGTTGGTATCTTTTTCCTTTAAAATGCCAAGCTCTCTGGCATAGGAGTTAATAACTGTAGTAAATACCGTCTTAAATCCGGTAATATGAGTTCCGCCCTCCGCATTGAAAATATTGTTGCAGAACCCTAAAATATTCTCATGAAATTCATTGGTATACTGAAATGCCGCTTCCACGGTGATATTTTCCGCCTCACCTTTAAAATAGACCACATCGTGGAGAACCTCCGCATTCTTATTCAGGTCCTTGACAAAGCCGATAATCCCCTCTTCCTCATGGTACACAATACGCTCTGTCTCTTCCCCCCGGCGGTCCTCATAAATAATGGTAAGGGCAGGATTCAAATAAGCCGTTTCGTGCATACGGCTCTTAACTTCATCTTCTTTAAATCTTGTCTTTTCAAAAATTTCCGGGTCAGGAAGAAAATTAACTTTTGTTCCTGTCTTTTTGGTCTTTCCAATTTTCGGCAGCAGACCGTTCTCAAGCTCCACCACCGGAACCCCTCTCTCATAACGGTCATGGTGCACAAAGCCATCCCGGCTGATTTCCACATCCATGTAAGTGGAAAGGGCATTGACTACGGAAGAACCCACGCCGTGCAGTCCGCCGCTGGTCTTATAGGCGGAATCGTCAAATTTGCCTCCGGCATGAAGCGTGGTGTATACAATACGTGCCGCAGACACTCCCTTTGCGTGCATTCCCACCGGGACGCCCCTTCCGTTGTCCTCCACCGTGCAGGAGCCGTCCGCCTCTAAGGTCACATGAATGGTATCGCACGCCCCTGCTAAATGCTCGTCCACCGCATTGTCCACAATCTCATAAATCAGGTGATTCAATCCCTTTCTCGACACACTGCCGATATACATTCCCGGACGCTTCCGCACCGCTTCTAGTCCCTCTAACACCGCAATGCTGTGCTCATCATAGGATGTCTTGTTCGCCATAACTACTGTTCCTCTGCTTTCTGATAATTCATATGCGCCAGTACCATCAGCGCAATTTTAAAGGTCATTGCGTCATCAAATTTTCTGATATCAAGACCTATCATTTTTTCTAACCTCTCTAAACGGTAAACCAGGGTATTTCTATGTACATACAGTTGCCTTGCCGTCTCTGAAATATTCAGGTTATTATCAAAGAATTTCTGTATGGTGGTGGTAATTTCCTCATTGAATACATCCGGAATCTCGTCCCCAAATACCTCATGAATAAACATTTCACATAAACTCATGGGCAGTTGGTAAATCAGCCTGCCTATTCCCAGACAGCTATAGGCTATGGTTTCCCGTTCTGCATAGAAAATCCTCCCCACCTCCAACGCCATCTTTGCCTCCTGATAGGAGCGGGCGATATCCTGCAGATTGCTGACCCGGTTGCCGTAGCCCACCTTAGCGCGCACCATAATCTCTGTGTGCATATTGTCCACAATCATACTTGCAAGGCTTTGCAAGTCCTCTTCCCCCGGCATATCACGGACGTCCTTAATCAGCACAATGCTCTGCTCGTCCACCTCTGTCACATAATCCCGCATTTTGGTGACGAAAAGATTTTTCACTAATTCCACCGCAGAGGAATCCTTTTTTTCCCCTAAATCAATGACATAAACGACCCGCTGCGCCTGCTCCACATGAAGCTTTTTCGCCTTATTGTACATATCCACCACAAGCATATTTCCCAGAAGAATATTCTGCATGAAATTGTTGCGGTCAAACTGCTCCATATATGCCGCTGCTAAATTCCGTATCTGGCAGACTGCCAGTTTTCCTACCATATAAGCGTCCTCCGCAGAGGATTTTGTCAGAAGAATATATTCCACTTCTCCTTCCACCACCACCTTAAAAAAATGGCATCCCGCTAACATCTGACTTTCCGCCATGGACTCCGCAAAGGAGGCAACCGCCCCCTCTAAATCCTCTTCCATAGAGAACGTAGCGGCAACTAACTTTCCTTTTTCCGTATAAAGCGCCAAATCAATTCTGGATATTTCTTTAATCTCATCTAACGCTGCCTGAATCTTGTGGTTAGAAATCATATGCTTTTCTACAATCCCTTTCTGAAAAACCGCCCTTGTTACTTGAGACGAACAAAAACTGGGTACACAGATTGTACCCAGTTTCCGTCTTATATTGTCTATTTAATTTTATCGGATTAGTTGGTGATTGTCAATTCAGTTTCTTTGTCGAATACATGAATTTTCTCCGGGTCAATCGCTAATTTGATGTGGTCACCCATACGAGCGGTTGTTCTGGAGTCAACCTTTGCTGTCATGCTTGCGCCTGCTGCTTTGAAGTATAATAATACCTCAGAACCTAATAACTCGTATCCTGTGATATCTGCCTCAAAGGTGCAGTCTTTGTGTGCTTCAATCTCGATTTCGGAATCGCCGATATCTTCCGGTCTGATACCCATAACAACAGTCTTGCCGTTGCAGCCTGCATCTGCAAGTTTCTTTGCTTTTGCCGGCGGTAATACGATAGTTGTGTTGTCGAAAGTAAGGCTTACTTTCTCGCCCTCTACCTTACAGGTAGCATCTACAAAGTTCATCTGCGGAGAACCAATGAAGCCTGCAACGAATAAGTTGTTCGGCTCGTTGTATAATTTCTGCGGAGAGTCAACCTGCATGATAACACCATCTTTTAATACAACGATTCTGGTACCTAATGTCATAGCCTCGGTCTGATCATGTGTAACGTAGATGATGGTAGCTTTTAACCTGTTATGTAAAGCGGAAATCTCAGAACGCATCTGCACACGTAATTTTGCATCCAGGTTGGATAACGGCTCATCCATAAGGAATACCTTAGGATTACGAACGATAGCACGACCCATAGCAACACGCTGTCTCTGTCCACCGGATAAAGCCTTCGGCTTACGGTCTAATAATTTCTCAAGGTCAAGGATCTTAGCAGCTTCTTCTACTTTTCTCTTGATCTCATCCTTCGGAACTTTTCTTAATTTAAGTCCGAATGCCATGTTATCGTATACTGTCATGTGTGGGTACAGAGCGTAGTT
>JAGAIK010000656.1 GCA_017626625.1 Roseburia sp. | reverse complement strand
AGATTGAATCTACTTACCCGGATATCACCGTAAACAGAGAATAAGTAAGAGCAGGAAAAAAGAATAGCCGAAGACCCGCGTTTGCGGGTCTGCCGGTTATCCGATAGTGGAAGAAAGGGACATTGGAACCAATGTCCGAAGATGAGGAAAGGGCATGGTTTATTATGGAAACGAAAAAAAAGAAAATGAAAAACTATAATAACGCAGGTTACTATTTTGTAGCGCCGTTTGTTATCGTATTTTTGATTTTTAGCGTTTATCCGGTAGTGAGAACTCTCTATTTCAGTTTTACAGATGCAAAAATTGCCGGAGTGGGGACAGCAAACTGGGTGTGGTTTGACAACTATAAGCGGGTTTTGACGGACAAATTTTTCTGGAGGGCATTGTGGAATACCGTGAGAATCTGGGGAGTGAATATTGTATTGCAGCTTGGGCTGGCATTTTTACTCATGATGGTATTCAGTGATGTGAAATATAAGATGAGGGGACTTGGCATTTTCCGTGTGATTTATTATCTGCCAAACCTGATTGCGGCAACCTCCGTAGCGTTTTTGTTTAAAACACTGTTAGACTGGCGTTATGGTACCTTTAATCAGATTATCAGCGGTATTTATCAGTTATTCGGAAAAACATATAATCCCATTGACTGGCTGGGAACAGCGTCACATGCAGGTGTAACCATTGCAGTGATACAGACCTGGGTCTGGTTTGGTAATTCCTTTATCATGCTGATGGCAGGTGTACAGGGAATTTCAAAAGATTACTTTGAGGCGGCAGCCATTGACGGCGCCGGAAGATGGACAGTATTTGGAAAAATCACATTACCGCTGCTTCGACCGATTTTACTCTATGTGGCAATCACATCATTGATTGGCGGTCTGCAGATGTTCGATTTGCCGTACCTGATGTCAGAGAAAGCCAGTGCTTCTTATGACTCGGTACAGACGGTGGTAATGTATCTTTATAAATTCGGATTTGAGACGGGAACCACACAGACAGGGTATGCTTCAGCGATTGCATACATCATATTCTTAATTATTCTGGCTGTTTCTGTGGTACAGTTTAAACTCTTTAACAAGAAGGAGGAGTAGCGGTTATGTATACGATTGGTTATAAAATAAAAAAGGGTATTCTTTATCTGCTTCTGATTTTGCTGGGATTAACCTGCCTCCTGCCGTTCCTTTTAATGCTGGTGAACGCCACCAGAAGCGGTTCGGAAATTGTAACTTCCTTTACGCTGATACCCAGTACCCATCTGGCGGAAAACTGGGAAACCGTATTTCAGTTTTTTAATCTGTTCAAGGGAATGTGGAACAGTTTAATCGTTGCAGTTCCTGCAACACTGCTGACCGCTTACTTTTCCGCTATGACGGCTTACGGACTGGCGATGTACAAATTTAAGGGAAATAAACTGATATTCGGTACCATTCTGGTGTTTATGATGATACCGGGACAGTTGGGATTGATTGGTTTTTACAATTTATGTACCAAGCTCCACCTGGTAAACTCTTACATACCATTGATTATTCCGGCAATCGCAGCACCGGGAACCGTGTTTTTCTTAAGACAGTATGTACTGTCCGTACTGCCGCCGTCCCTGATTGAAGCGGCAAGAATTGACGGGGCAAGCGAGCTGTATTCTTTCCACAGAATTGTACTTCCGGTGATGTCTCCGGGTATTGCAACCATGGGTATTATGGCATTTATCGGAAACTGGAACAACTACCTGCTTCCGATGATTATCTTAAACAAAAACGAGAAATTTACACTGCCGGTAATGATGGCAACCCTCCGTGCTTCCACAGATATTAACTCCAATCAGGGTGCGATTTATTTAGCAGTTGCAATTTCCGTTATTCCAATCCTGTTAGTATTTGCATTCTTCTCAAAATACATTATCAGCAGTATTTCGGCGGGAGCGGTAAAAGAATAACAGCATATTGCTGCGCACAGAAAAATAAAAATTCCCGGTGTACCGGCACGCTGCTCTTCCGATGAGCGTGTCAGTGCACTGGGCTCTTTTGGCATACTGCATGTCTTGCAGGGAAAAGCGCTTTTTGATATAGTAATGAGTAGAAGAGGAAGGGGAAGGTGTAACAATGGGGTTGCGGAATCAAAGGTCAAAATACGCGGGATTGCTGCTGGCTGCGGCATTAGTTCTGACAGGCTGCGGCGAAGGGGCGGAGGAGACAGAGGAGAAGGCGGCAAAAGAGCCGGTTACTTTCCAGTGGTATATCAATTTTTCATGGTACAATACGGACTTTGGAGAAAATATCGTATCGAAAAAGATTACGGAGGATACCGGAGTGGACATCCGGTTTATCACACCCACCGGCAATGAAGCGGAATTGTTAAATTCCCTGATTTCTGCGAATAATCTGCCGGATATTATTACCTTAGGCTGGTGGGAGGACCAGGTGGATATCATGATAGAAAAGGGAATGGTATATGCCTTAAATGAACTGGCGGAGGAATATGACCCTTATTTCTTTCAGGTGACGGATGCGGAAGTGGTGGACTGGTATACCAGAGGAGACGGAAATATTTACTGTTATCCAAATTCCACTTATACGCCGAAGGATTACGAGGAGCACGATGACATCGGTTCGAATCAGACCTTTCTGGTGCGAAAGGACATTTATGAGGCAATCGGTTCTCCCGATATGACCACGCCGGAGGGATTTGCGGCGGCAGTGCGGGCGGCGGCAGAGATGTTTCCGGAGGTGGAGGGAGAGCCCCTGATTCCCATAGGAAGCGATGTTTTTTCCGAAACAGGCTGTAATTCCTTTGACCAGTATCTGCAGAACTTTTTAGCTATTCCTTTTGAGAAGGATGGCGTTTACTATGACCGTTATACGGATGAAGATTATGTCACATGGCTGAAAATGTTCCGGGAATTAGGCAGTGAAGGCTATCTGAAGAAGGATATCTTTATTGACCAGAGAACCCAGATGGAGGAGAAACTGGCAAAGGGACAGTATTTCTGTATGATTTACCAGCGGACGGATATGGCGGACCAGGAGAAAGAGCTTTACGCAAAAGACCCGGATAAAATTTACATTGCAGTGGACGGACCGAGAAACCGTGCGGGAGATGACCCGATGCTTCCGGGGGCTGGGATTAACGGCTGGACGGTGACTCTGATTTCAAAGAATTGCCAGAATCCCGAAAAGGCGATAGAGCTGTTTTCTTATCTCATCAGTGAGGAGGGACAGAAATTAACCTACCTTGGCGTGGAAGGGGAAACCTATGACACGGTGGACGGAAACATCGTACTTAAAAAAGAGGTAAAGGACCTTTTAAACAGGGACAGAAACGAGTATGACAGGATTTACGGAGCGGACAATGCGTATTGGATGTTTCAGGACAATGTCATGCAGCTACAGTGGAAATATGAGAGTGAAGAAGATGACCCGGTGGCGCAGCTAGAGCAATGGACCATGCCGTATACCCATTTTCTGGCACAATACGAAATCTGCTTTGATGCCAATACAACGGCGGGAAACTGCGAGAAGCAGATTAAGGAATTGTGGAGCTACACCTTGCCGAAATTATTGTTAGCTCCTTCGGAGGAAGAGTTTGACCGCATTTTCAATGAATTTGTGGAAAAAAGAGAGAAATTAGGATTCTCCATCGTGATGGAGGAGAGTAACAGGCAGGTGAAGGAGACAAAAGAACTGTTGGGATTAGAATAACATGAAAAAAATCATAGAACGTTTTCAGGGACTAAAACTGAATAGTAAATTTACGGTCATTATCATTTTTTTTGTGGTGGTCTGTATGGCAGTTCTGTCTGGGATTCTGTTTTATAATATGGAGCGCAATGTGATTCGGCAGCAGACCGCATCCATGGAATATAAGATGGAAAAAAACTATGGACAGATCGTAAAAAATGTGGAATCCATCAATATGTCCACCCAGATTTTTTTAAATGACACGGAATTAAAGAAGTTTTTAAACCGGGTAAAAACCGGAGAGGAAGTTACCACGGAAGAAATGATGGATTTTTATGACAGGGACATCGGTTTCTTAGAGCGAATCGTAAACAGCAATTCTTATCTCTATCAAATCCGGGTTTATGTGGAAAGTGATACCATGCAGGAGATGATGCCCATATTATACCGGCAGTCCCGCATGGAAAAGCTCTCCTGGGCAGCGGATGACGTCACGGAGGGATGGAAATTTGATTATGTTGACCGGATTTTTGAGGATAACGGTTTAGCACAGCAGAAGCGAATCGTGTCCTTAGTTTCGGAAATGACAGATTTTGAAAACGGAAAAATAGGAACTGTAGAAGTCGCGATGGAGATGGAAACCATGTTTCCGGGACTTTACGAACAGGGAGAAGACAATTTCTGCTGTTTCATTGACGGGTCGGGAAAACGTTATACAGGCAGTGAAGAACCGGAGCAGGCAAAGGCGTATATGGATTCCATTATGGCGCAGAATGCAGATTGTGATGAGACGCAGGCTTACTATACGAAAATCGATGGGAAAAAACTGGTGGTCGGGTACATGCCCTTAAAAGAGCTGGATGGAATTTTGGTCTGTGTGCAGGATATTACCGCAGAAGTAGAGCAGGTTTATCAGATGCGGGACATATTTATTGTCGCCATGATTCTGGTGCTGATTGGGCTGGCATTTTTGATTAATCAGATTGTCAAGGGGATTCTGCGCAGATTTTATGGGATTATAGCGTCTATCCGTGAGATTCAGAAAGGAAATCTCGAGGTTGTCATTGAGGACTGCGGAACGGATGAGATGGGAGAATTAGGGCTTCAGATTAACAAGATGATGGAGCGCATTAGGCAGCTCATGGATGATAACCTGAAAAGAGAACTGTTGGCAAAGAACTCAGAAATCCGGGCGCTGCAAAACCAGATTAATGCGCATTTTATCTATAATGTGTTAGAGTCCATTAAAATGATGGCAGAGATTGAAGAAAAATACGAGATATCGGATGCCATCACCTCCTTAGGAAGACTGCTGCGTTACAGTATGAAGTGGGTGTCTGGAAATGTGACGGTGCGGGAAGAGGTGGAATACATCAAAAACTATATTGCCCTGATTAATCTGCGGTTTGATTATGAGATAATTTTATCCTTAAATATCCCGGAGGAAATCATGATTCAGGAGATACCCAAGATGTCCTTGCAGCCCATTGTGGAAAATGCCATATACCATGGCATCGAGCAGTTGGCGGAGGATACCACCATCTATATTAAGGGACGTGTGGATGGGACCGACTGCGTCATTGAGATTACAGATGCGGGAAAGGGAATGAACCAGGAGCAGGTGCAGGAACTGTACCGCAAGATTTCCGGGGAGATAGAAACCAGCGGCGGTTCCGGCAACGGAATCGGACTTAAGAACGTGCAGGACAGAATTCATATGAATTTCGGTGAGGAATATAACATTGAGATTGCGTCAAGACTAGGCTGTTATACGAAAGTGATTGTGAAAATTCCAATGCGGCATAAGCTGGAAAACAGCAATTATCCTGCCGGTGGGGGAAGGCGGAGAGAAGAATGAAAACAGTATTGATTGTAGAAGACGAAAAACTGATACGACAGGGCATCAAAACCATGGTGCAAAGAAGCGGCGTTCCCGTGGAAGTGATTATGGAATGCAATAACGGGCAGATGGCATTAGAGATATTAAAGGAACAGAAAATAGATGT
>JAGAIK010000655.1 GCA_017626625.1 Roseburia sp. | reverse complement strand
GGGACGGTTTTCCCTGGTCTGACGATATCAGCGCCCGCACCCTCTTCTTATCCGAAGATTTCTGCCGCGAGCTGCACTTAAAGGAATACTCCTACGCCCGCTATCAGGAATCCTTAGCCAAAGTCCCGAAACTTGACAGCGATACCCCGGAGGAAGCACAGCGCCGTGCCGTCTCCTATCTGAATATCAAGTGGTTTATGCAGACGCTGCTTGACCGTATGGACCGCACCAGCATGTATTCCGGCTTAGAGGCCAGAGTTCCCTTTGCCGACCACCGTATCATCGAATATGTATTTAATGTCCCCTGGGAGATGAAATACCAGAACGGCGTGGAAAAGACCCTGCTGCGGGATGCCTGCGCCGACCTGCTGCCGGAGGCGCTGCTCCACCGGAAAAAGAGCCCTTATCCGAAAACCTACCACCCCGGCTATGAAAAACTGTTGATTGAGGGAATGAAACAGATTCTTTCTGAGCCCGACGCCCCTGTCCGCCCCATGCTGGATGTCAAAAAAGTACAGCAGTTTATGGAGGCGCCGAAGGAGTACGGCAGACCATGGTTCGGACAGCTTATGGCAGGTCCGCAGCTACTGGCTTATTTTATACAGATAAATGACTGGATGAAGAAATATCATTTGACACTGTAATATCCTATACAGGAAATCCCGCTGCCGGGCAGCAAAAGAGCAGATGTTTTCGTGCTTGAAAACATCTGCTCTCGATTAAGGGCTTTCATTGTGGAATTGTCGGTTGCCTGCATTTATTCTAAGTATTCTGTGCAGTTTTCTTTTTGCGGCAGTACACCCTGCACACACAAACGGCAATCAATTTCCCCGTTATCATTCCCGCCAAAACATCCGTGGGATAGTGCACTCCCACATAAAGCCTTGAAAGCATAATCAGGAATGCTAAAATCAGCGCCGGAACGCCCGCCTTTTTCGGGCACATGATAAAAATTACCACCGCCGCCGCAAAGGAGCTTCCGGTGTGCCCGGAGGGAAAGGATAAATCCGCCTGGGCTTCTATAATCCTATGTAGTCCCTCCACCGCTTCATAGGGACGGGTTCGTGCCACCAGATTTTTCAGTATCATGTTATTGACAAGCAGTGAACCTAAGAGGGACGCCGCCGTCAAAAAGCCTATGGGTCTTGTCTTTTTTATTATCACAAGCACCAGTGCCAGCACAATCCAGAACCACCCGGCGTCCCCTAAGTGGGTGATGAAGGTCATCACGGGAGTTAAAAATTCGTTTCTTATATTTTCCTGTATCCACAACAGGATATTTCCATCCAGTTCTAATAAGGTATTCCACATAAAACTCTCCTCGTCCGTATTCCGCACTGCTGGCGATACCAGCTACTCTGCGGCTAGTATACCATATTGCGGAAAATAATCAATCTGTTTTGGAGAATTTTCCATTCTATCTCTCCCTTCTCCAACAGATTTTTCACCTGACTTCGGGACAATCCTAAAACCTCGGCAATTTGTTTTTCGGGACGGAGTTTTAGCTGATAAGGATTGTTTATTGTAATCACCATTTGCTCTCCGCAGTCACTATTTTCCAGGAGCTCATGCAGCTTAACAAAATCATACTCTATACTGTCAAAATCAATGTCTGCTTTGTTTTTCCGAAATAGCTGCATATTTTTTCCATACATTTCCGCCAGCTGTTCATTGTTATCCAAAAAACTCTGGTACTCTTCCTTAGGTATAGAAGAAACCTTCTGCCGCTCATAAATCGCAAGGTTGAGGGTATGTTTACATTCCTCACACTGGTAAATCAGCCAGATATCCAGTTTATTGCCGTTGGCATTGACACGAAACTTTTTTGTGTTTTTAAAGTGTGTCTTTCTGCCGCACTTCGGACAACTCCGAAACACCCAAAAGGAATCTTGGGGGATAATTTCATATTCAATTTTCTTTAAATAGCTCATTTGCATCTCCTGTTCATTTCATAGTACGATGCGCAGGCTATTACACTATTTATTCCTTTTATTTTTTTCACTGAAAATTCTAAAGCGATTTTTCTATTCTATGCAATAGCCACGCTATGCAAAGTAAACAGGTGTAGTCATAAAATATCATTTTCCTCTCATTGTATTTTCAGAACAATTTTCTCCGGCATTTAACGTAACATATTTTCACCTTGCCTTCCACCTCACACATTTTTAGAAAAAAATATGAGCCAATACCAGGTATCAGCTCATATTTTTACGAACAATAGTCAGTCCGGCTAAGGATATGCCTATTGTTTTCTCATTTTTCTCAGGATACGCTGTATGCTCTTCTCCGACAGATAATATTTACAGGCTAATTCCGATGTCCTGCTTCCTGCAAGAAAATCTTCGTAAATCTGCTGGTCACGCACCAAAAGCTCCTGCTTAATCTGCGTGCCTGCTCCCCATTCCTGTCTATGTTCCGTCTTGCGTGGAATATAAATATTTTCCCCGTCAACATACTGCTGTATCAGCTCTATTACTTCAATAGGCAGAATTTCTTCTGCTCTCATATAGCCCATGTCTGCCTCCTAAAACTAATATTTTTCAGGAATAGCATTGGCTATAACAATTTGTTGAACATAATGACACTCCGTCAAACGCAGCATCCGTCACTTTTTATTGCAATAGCCAGTGCTACGCAGACATAACATATCGTTTCATATACAAAAATCCCCCTTCTGCATTTTTTCTTTAGAATACCATTATTTTTATGGGAAATCAATTTTTTCCATCTGCGTTTTTTTCACAGCAAATCTGACTTTTTAACTTCCGGCTTTTTGCAGCAAATAGCATATGATTGCCTGCTGAACCTCTAATAAATGCTTCTTAAATTCATAGCCCACAAAATATTTGCTGTTGATTACCTCTTCCGAAACTTCTTCCCCTCTGAAAAATGGCGGACATGGATTCAAGATTGCACCGGGATTTGCCAGATTCATATGCTGCAATGTAACCTGATATCCGCCAAAAGCTTCCCTGGCATTTTGTGGTATCGAATCTGTACATATGACATCTTTCCCGGATACCGCCTCTTCTACACTGTGATGTACTTTCATATTCTCTATTTCATATCCTTTTGGACAGCACTGTTCCAGCTCAAATCCCATAAGCTCAGAGGCTGCCTTCCATGAATTTCCGATATTTCCTTTCCCTCCCACAAAGAGAAATTTCTTTTGGATAAAATCAGAGTAGATTTTTGATATGGAATACATATCTGCAAGGATTTCGCAGGGATGATTCCCGGAAGTCATGGCATTTATCACAGGGATATCCGAGCATTCCGCCATACGCTCTAACAATGTCAAATCACTGTGCCGGACAACTGCTGCATCTACCCAATTCCCCAGGTATTTCATCACATCTTCTGTTTTTTCTCTTTTATCAAGGGCTGTAGGCGGAAAAAGAATGGTGTCCCCGCCTAATTGGTGAATCCCCTTTTCAAACGTCACCCTTGTGCGGATACTCGCCTCAGGGAAAAATAAAACAACAGTCTTTCCCTGTAATATTGTACTTCCATATGTACCATCTGCAATTTTATCCGCCAGTTCAAATATTTCATATATCTCCTGGCGTGTAAAATCTTTGATATGAATGAAATTCCTGGTCATTGTACCTTCCTCCTTACTAAAATCGTCCTGAAATTATTAAAAGGATACCATACTCAAACTATTTTGTATATCAAATATTAAAAAGTGGACAGAGGATGACGTACCCCTCACCACCCCCTGACACCTCTCTGTTACTGCTACGCCGTCAGCCATTCGATGCTTTAATGCACCAAAGGCATACCTTGCCGTCCCTCTGCTACTGCTGTGCCGTCAGCACCTTATTCAAAATATCCGCCAGCGGAATCATGGCATT
>JAGAIK010000654.1 GCA_017626625.1 Roseburia sp. | reverse complement strand
CTACCGGTATCTGATGCGCCTCTGTAAGGTTCCGTATGAGTTCCTTGCCCTTGAAATTTCCGAAAAATACCATCATAGGAATATAGTGCAGTGCATATATCTGCATCGTTCTGCTTCCAATCGTTGTAAAAACAGAATGAATTTCCGGAGTCACGGCAATTAGCGCGATTGTAAGCAGAAACGCCGCAATATACCAGCCTCCCCTTATCCAAAATCCGTAGTTGCCATATTCCTTTAAAACAGCATACCCATGCTTTCCTTTTAAAATTTCCAGATACCCGTAAAGAGTGTCAATTTTCACATAGCATAACACCGCAATTGCCAAAAGCAATATTGCCGAGCCTATCTTCACCCAGATTTTCCCGGTAAACTCCACAATTTTTGCCGGTTCTAAATAATATCCCAACAGGAAAAAAGGATAAAATGTCAGCAATCTGCTTAAGGAAAGGTAAGTATCTATATCCGTGGCATATCCTGCCATCAATGCGTTCAACAGGACAATCACCATCATCCATTTTCTATCAAATCTACGGAAAAAGACGGTTTCCAGGCAGAATACAAATATGGCAAAAGCATACCAGGAAACATCATTCATTTCCAGATAACTGAAACCAAGTTCTGCCCCCCGCAATACCTTTATCAAAAACAGGGCATATTTTGTAATCAGAAACAACATCAAAAAACCAAACATTTTATCGTAACGTTTTTCATTGATTGTCTTTTTTGCAAAAAGTCCTGAAATAAACACAAACGCCGGCATATGGTATAAATAGATAAAAAACACCAACCTCTTTGCATTGACGCTGTCACTGGTGTAGCGTGCCAAAAAATGTCCTAACACTACACTTAATATTAAAATAAACTTTACGTTATCCCATTTTGCAATTCTTGCCTGGCTTGCCATCTTATTCCCCTCAGGTTCCTTTACTTCTTATTTCACCGTGTAAGTTACAGTAAATGTATTCTTATTCTTGTCAGTAATCACTGCTTTAATCTTCATTTTTTTCGTTAATTTTGCTGTCTTAACCGTAAATTTGCCTCCGGTGATTTTCGCAGTATACGTTTTCTTTCCAACCGTGATTTTTATATTTTTTGTACCTCCAAGCGCTGTACCACTGACTGTTTTCTTTCCCGCTTTCACTGTTTTTGCAAATTTTATAACACCCTGATTTTTCATACCGGAAGGCAGAGAAGATTTTCCATAACTGTATATCTCCCCTTTTGCATCCGGGTTACTAAATTTATTCTTTTTGCACTGTTTGATTGCGGTCTTTCTTCCACTGGGATTTGTACCGCAGGAAATTCCGTATTCTTTCGAGCCGGTAATGGTATTGTTGTTTACCTTGCTTAATACTGCACCTTTGTAAAGTCCGATTCCTGTCGCATTTCCCTCAAGAGTAGAATTAATGCAATATCCGGATGTAGATGTTCCCATATAATAAACACCTGCCTTAGCGTTATTAGAAACAACCGCATTGGAGATATTCATTTTTCCGCTTAACGCAAATAAGCCGTATTTCTTATTACCGGATACCACATTTCCGCTGCCCTTAATCGTAAGTGTGGCAGCACGGCTCTCAATTCCGCTCTGACTGTTATTCTTAATTTCTGTTCCGGTAATGGTTACATTTGTTTTATCGGTAATACACATGCCATGAACTTTATTGTTGCTGATACTACAGTCTTTCACAGACACCTTTTTACTTGCGCCTGTGCCTTCAATGTAAATACCATATTTTGTATTGCTGTCTGTCGTGCATTTTTCGACAGTTGTTGCAACATCCTCAATCGAAATACCAATTTTTCCATTGTTATTTGCCGTTATATTTTTAATAGACGGACAAGATGATTTCCCCTGAACTAAAATGCCCGCTGCACCATTTCCATTCGCAATACAATTTACAAGTCCTGTTGAATCAGAATTCTTATTCAGTATGATTCCGTTTGACGCATTATTATTTGCTTCACTGTCGGTAACATTGATAGTAGCATAGGTATCTCCTGCCACTCCATGGCGCCCATTTCTATTGAATTTACAGTTGACAGCGTTCAGTGTCGTCTTAACTCCGCTTGCGCCTACCGGTGAGATACCGTTACTTTTATTATCAGACACATCCACTCCAGTCATATTGACCGTAGCTCCTCCTGTCATGGAAATACCATTCTTTGTATTTCCATTGTAAGAACCGCCTTTGATGTTGATAACCGTACCGTTCTCCTTTACCTGTATTCCGTCTGTTTCACTGCCAGTAACAGAACAGTTCTCTAACGTATTGTTTCCTTTTAAAGAACGTAATCCAACTCCAAATCCATTTCCGGAAGCGCTGCAATCTGTCATAGTCAAATTAGTGGTATTGGTAACCATCACACCATAATTTGCTCCTTCAAAGGAAACCTTAGAAAAACGAATATCCGTTCCTTTATTGACCTTGACATTCTGGTCCGCATTTTTTACGGTACAATTCTCTATGGTAAGATTTTTTGTGGTTACAGCTTCGCCGCCAAAATGGAAAACCGCACTTGCCAATCCCGCTCCGTCCCATGTACCGCCGGATATTTTCACTCCGGTAGTAGCTGTATCCGTTGCCTTTATCACATACTGTCCGTTCGCATTACTTCCGGCAAATTTGATGGTCGCCCCCTCTGCCGAGATAGTAACGTAAGATTTTGTCAGTTTTACCAGATTGATACTGTAGTTTCCGGCAGGAATCACAATGACAGCAGGATTTCCCGCCGTTCCGACTGCATCTTCTAAGGCTTCTGCCAACGCCTCGGTAATATTATCTCCGCTTTTGACATTCAGGGTATACTGATTGCCGGAAACAGTATAGGTATCTCCCTCCCCTGCTGCCCATGCAGTCTGCGGTACACATACACACAAAAGCATCAGCATACATAGTAAACCCAGTTTTTTTTTCATGTTTTCCATAATCTTTTCCTCCTAATTATTGATTGCGGTACTTTAGAACAGTCTCATAAACTCTTCTGCTGCAGTCCTTGTCATCAAAGGCAAAAGTCTTATCAATTCGTTCCCGGTATTCCGGCTTTATCTGACATCCATTCTCCATATACTCTATGATGCGGTCCACCACATTTTCCAGGGTTTCTTCCACTTCTCCGAAGCCGTCTCTTACATAATCGAAATACCCTTCCGTATAGGAATGCCCCCCGCCGAAAAATTCTGCCTTATCAAACTGCGAATATACAATGGGCTTTCTTAAGTACGCAAAATCAAATGCCACCGAAGAATAGTCTGTTACCATAAGATCCGTCTGAGCAAATACATCTCTGTATGAGTAAGTCATATCAAAAAACTTCACCGCCGGATGATGGTTAAAATAGTGCAGACCGCTGATTGTATTCGGATGCGGCATAAAGCAGATACAATAACCGCAGTTTTCTGCTGCTTTCAGCAATCTTTCATCATTGAGCAGTTCATTATAAAACTTAAAATAAGGGCTATTTTTAAAATCCTTCCCTAACAGCCAGACCCCTGCTGCATCCGTTCCTCCTGAAAGACTTTTTCTCCATGTTGGCATTATTGTAACATATTTTTTCTCATCGTGGTAGAGTCTATCGTATCGCGGCATACCCGTAAGCCAGACTCTTTCCGGTTTGTAATAATAATCATACTCAAATACGGACTCATATTCCGGCTTTGTAGTAACCACAAAGCCAAAAAGGTTCCGGTTGTACTTATTCAGCCATTTTGACTGGTTATCCTTGGTAATGCCGTGCTGCAAAAACACCAGCCTTTTGTCATACATCAAATCTCTGTAGTAATATTCCAGCTTTCCAAAGGGATTGACCACTGCCCGGTTTGCCTGGGAGGATAACGAAAATTCACTCAGCAGAAACAATACTTTATGTTCTTTCGAAAATGTTTCCACCACTTTTCCGATTTTTCCCATCCGTTTCCAGTCCTCTGTATTTTTATCAATTACAAAATAGGGCTCGATACTATCATCCGGATGCTCACACAAATAGGAAAACATGACTTCTCCATTATCGTCCGCCCGGTTTGTTCTATCCGAACACAGCCAGACGCTCTTCTTTTGCCTTCTTTTACGGCTTTCAAATAAAATTCTCGCAGCAACTGCCTTAATTCCCGCCTTTCCCGTAATACAAAAAGAACAGCCTCTCTTTATTGCCTTTATCGCCCTTAACAGCCAGCAGTTCTTTTTCATCACCACAGCATTTTTTCCTCTGTTGAGGGAACAGATACTTCCATCCATAACTTTGTATAAATCCACCTCAACGGCAAAAGGTGTATAGCCACGGAACGTAATATTTTTCATAAGAATTTTTCTTTCTCCAGCCTCTATCCACCAGCAAAATTTCCCGGACATTTTTTCCATTGGAACATCCGCTTCATAAATCCAGGTGTTTCCTGTCAGCACCGTTCCCCAATCCATCTGCTCAAATACACCTATCTTCCGGCAGACACAGGCATTTTCTTCCAACCCGCAGAAAATCCGGTAATCTGCTCCTATCGGCATTTTTACAAAAAACTCTGTGTGAATCTTTCCTTCCTTCTTCTCAAAAAACATCACTTCCACACGGATATCATCAGGACTTAAGGCAAATGCCGCCTCCGGAGAATCCTCAGGTTTTACCCCCTGCCAATAGGTTTTCATCAGATACCCCCGGTTAAGTTGAGAAATATAGCGATTGTTAAGTATCACTTCAGAGTGCGTGATTTTCCTCATAATCCCATCTAATTCTTCCGCATACTGTTCCTTCATGCAATTTTTATACAGACGCAGTTTATCTACCAGTACCGAAGCATAATATGCCAGCACATACTCTGCATTTTTTTTATGTTTCACAGTGTCTTTACTGCAAATTTCTTCCATTGGGAGCAACAGCTTCTTATAATAATCTTCAAATCCCTCTTCATTGCTGATCGTACGATGCCATTCTTCGTTTATATCCGCTCCCGTCTCTGTTTTTACACAAGGCTGTCTGACACAGGAAATGGCATCTGCATGAAGCACGGTATCACACAGTACTTTTAATATCTCTGCATACCACGCAGAAGGTTCAAACCGCTGCTGCCAGCAGATACTTTCCCTTTTCAAAAAATATGCACAGTATACCGTATGATTCAAAAAATAATTTTCTTCTAATGTCATTCCATTTCTGTAAGTCTTACAGTAAAGGTTATGTTCTATCATAGGTGTATTAATGCGCTCATTATTTTTTACGTAACCGCAGACAACAGATGCCCCACTCCTTTTTATTCTTCGGTCTATTCTGGCAATCCCTTTTTCATCATAGCAGATTCCCTGCTTTTGAAATGCGACATAGGTTCCTTCTATCTTCTGCTGTAATTCTTCCCTGATGTCATCTTTTCCCCACGCTTCTAATAAAACCACATTTTTTTGGGGCTCTATCTGTCTTATCAGTTCTTTCTTTCTCAGTTCTTCCTGTAAGAGAACTACTATCACCTGAATCTCTTCCACCGAATATTTCTGTGCTGCAATACTCTGACAGGTTCTTCCTAACTTTTCTTCTTCCGAGGCAAATATTACAAGCGAAAAGCGATATGCCTGCTCCATCTATTCTTCCCCCTTCTTTCTCCTAACGCTCTAATCTCTGTTTCAATTTTGATTTCAATTTTGCGCTCTTGATTTCCTGATAAATTCTCTCGCTGTTTTTATGGTCCCGCAGTGGAAGCAGATATTCCCTGCGTTCTTTCTGTCGTTCCTCTTCCTTAAAATCACGTGCCACATATTTTTCCAGGGACGCAAAGAGTTCTTCTTTACTGTGAACCACGTCCCCAAAGGCATCCTTTTCCAAATCCATATAACTCCCCTGCACACATTCGTAGGTTTCCAAGTCAAAAGGATAAAATATCACCGGTTTTTCCTGATAATACACATCCCATGACACAGACGAATAATCCGTAATCAGCAGATTACAGCTCATCAGCAGTTCATTTAAGGGCTGCTGTCCAAAGGCAATAAAATGGATTCTTTCCTTTTTCACCGCAAACTCGGAAATATAATCCCGAAACTTCGGATGAATATAAAAGTTAAGGACCATGTCATGCTTTTCTAATAATTTCTGCAAACGTTCATCCTGCAGGATAGAAACATAATTCTGATAATAATCGCTTTTGCGGAACAGTTCTTCCGAAGCATACTCTAACCAGCTTCTCCAGGTAGGCATGATAAGAATTTCTTTTTTTTCCAACGATGCCCTGTTCTCCAGAACATCCCAACGTGCAAGTCCGGTTAATATAATCTCTTCTCTGTCATAGCCAAAATACTCTTGAATGATAGTTCTCTCATATTCCGAAGATACTACAAATCTTGCCACACGATTCCCCCCGGCTTTGTGGTAGGTTCTATGGCACTGTTTGAATCCCATGACTCCATGCTGCAAAAAAATCAAGTGTTTTCTCGCCTGATACAGTACTTTATACACACTGTTCGGAGAATCCCAAATGTAAAAATGCCGGATAGCATCCGTAGATATCAGATACTCCGCCGCACAAAGATATATCATATATTTAAAGCTCATAAATTGAATCACATTTGTATCATACTTCTCCACCGCATGGTATTCCGGTACTTTTTTGTCTATCACATACAGGATATGTTTTTTTTCTTTCTCCGGCAGTTGTTCCATGCAATACTGAAAGAAGAACATCGCATTATCCTGTGCCATAGTGCAAAATTTCTCGCAAATCAGCCATATTTTTTTATTGTCCCAGTAAGGTTTTAAAATAAAATAGCACAACAATGCCAAATACTCTTTTGCGATAAACGCATAGCTGTCATACTTTTTATCGTATTTGCGGTATTGGATGGTAAACTGCCTCGCACCGTTCACAAAAGGATAAATCAAATGTCCGTCTTTCGTTTTCGTCCATCTCGGGAATAAAATCAGCCATATTTTCAGGCGGTTGCTCAGTCCTCCTAAAATTGCTTCGTAGGTTTCTCCCTCCGCTTCCTCCACTTCTACCATCACATCCCAGAAAGCTATTTCTAACTCATATTGGTTTAAGTCAATCACAGCCTGATAAAAAAGCTGCTGTCCTTTTTCCTTTTTCTTTAACTCAAAGGGATACCTCACATCCATCCGGGCATTTCTCTGTTTTAAGCACATCTGCCTCACCACGCCTTTTTCCTTCTCCCAGGAAAAACCTATGGTTATTCTTCCCCTTTTTAAAGAAAACTTCTTCGTATGCACTTTTATTTCTCTTGGCGCTGTCTGTATCATCTGCTTTGTGTATTTCCTTTCTACATCCTGCGAATCGCTTCATAATTCCGCCTGCAATTATTGGTATCCCACAAATCAAAGTATTCCTCATGGCGTCTTAAGTATCTTTCCTCATTAGCAAATCCCCTCTGATACGAATCCTTTAATGCTCCTATCACTTCCTCCGGTGTCACACAAACCGGCCCGAAACCATCTTTCTCAAAATCAAAATATCCTTTGCCATGATGGCTGCTGCGGAATTTTTCATTATCAAACTGATAATACAGCAAAGGTTTTTTCATATAAGCAAAATCCATCGCCACACTGGAAAAATCCGTTACCAGATAAGCAGACTCCTTTAAAAGCTGCTGCACATCATACTCCGGCCAGGACGCAACGGTAATATTCGGGTGCTGCGCATGAAAATAAGAAAGAAAACGGTGCATTTCCCTGTGCGGGTAAAATATAACCTGCATCTTCTCTTTCTCAATAAATTCCAAAAATTCTCCGTTGGTAAGCACCGCATCCCAATATTTAAAATAATCGGTCTGCACAAACTCCTCCTCCTGCCTTTTCCCTGGTTCCGCAGATATTTCATTTCGAATATACATGCGCCATGTAGGCATCAGAAGAATCTGTTTTTGATTTACTTTTCCGGAATGCAATTCATCAAAACGGCAGAGCCCTAATTCCTGCACATATCCCTTAGGATAATGATAATTTTCATCCACATATCTCCACTCATCCTTTGTGCTCGTAACAAAAAGGCTCATTTTCGTATGTTCATAATAAAGGAAACTTAAATCTGCTGTAATAATGCCATGCTGCAAAAACGCCCGTTTATTTTTGATAATCCCATATACTTCTAAGACATAACAGATTGCCGCATTAGGCTTCCCCATTTTCTGGGAGCTGATGTTCTTCTCGGCGGCAAGATAATAAATCCAATGTTTCAGGCTTCCATATTCCACCACCTCTCCGAGGGACTTTACTCTGCTGTAGTCTGGTGATGACTTATGAATCGCATACACTGCATCCTGTTCTCTGTGATGCTCTCTGATATAGCGGAATAGCCAGTATGCGTTATCTCTTGTCTCCTCCGCTGTATCACAAAGTACCCACAATCCTTTTCTTTTTTTCTTATAAAAAAAAGCAATAGGCAGTGCCAGTAAAAACTTAAATATATGCAATAAATCTTCCGGTTTTACCCGCTTTAGTTTTCCCCAGAAAGATTGTTCCATATCTGCACCTCCTATTACCTTTTATTTTTTATTGTTCTTCAATCATTTTTTGATAAATCTCTGCCACTTCATCAATATCTCCAAAAGCCTTCATCTGCCCATGGTCTAAAATCATCGCCTTATTGCAGAGCCGTTTTACCTGCTCTAAGGAATGCGACACAAAAAGAACCGTGACCTCCTTATCAAACATATCCTTTATCTTTTTTTCACTTTTCTTTCGGAATTTTGCGTCTCCAACCGAAAGAACTTCATCTAAAATCAGAATTTCCGGTTCCATAATCGTAGCGATAGCAAATCCCAGCCTTGAACGCATTCCCGAAGAATAATTTTTAAGAGGTACATTGATAAATTTCCCCAAATCCGAAAATGCTACGATTTCATCATACTTAGAACGGATAAAATCTTTCCTGTACCCCAGTACAGCGCCGTAGAGATAAATATTCTCTGCTCCGGTATACTGCATATCAAACCCAGCTCCCAACTCTAACAACGGCGCTATTTTCCCTTTTCTTGTAATCGTCCCCGTTGTAGGTTTAAACACGCCGGCAATCACCTTGAGCAAAGTACTTTTCCCGGCACCATTCAAACCTAAAATACCTAATCTGTCCCCTTTTTCCAAAGAGAAGCTAATATTCTGCAACGCCCAGAACTCATCATATTCCATTTCTCTTTTCAGTAATTTTATAAAATACTCTTTGACACTGTCTACTTTCTCTGAGCTTAAGTTAAACTTCATGCTCACATTATCAACCTTTAACACTTCTTTTCCCATAAGAACAGTAACCTTTCCTAAATGTGAAGGATAAATTTATCCTGCTGCCGGTGAAATATAAATAATCCCACTATCACAGTAGCAAAGCTAAATACCGTAGCATAAATCAAAGTTGTCATCTCCAACGGTCTTCCAAACACAGCATTTCGGAACATTGAAATAATACAATACAGTGGATTCCCTTTTAATATCCAGTCAAAACCACTATCTAACAGCCTGTCCGGATAATAAAATATCGCACAGGTATACATCACCAACATTAATGCTACATTCCACAAATATTCCAAATCACGGAAAAATACTCCCAGTGTAGCTAATATCATTCCACATCCAAAGGTCAGAATCAATACCAGCAACAGTGGAACAATCGCTTCCACCAAATAAACGGTGGGGTAAATCCCTAATACCAGAGCTACCGCCACCAAAACAATTAATGATATCAAAAAAATCACATAGTTAAACAGTACGGAAGATAATGGATATAAATATTTAGGAACATATACTTTTTTTATCATGGAGGCATTCCTTCTTATAGAAGTCAAGGATGCCTTCGTTCCCTGAGAGAAAAAAGAATACAGTAATCTGCCGGTCAGAATATAAACCGGAAACGTCTTATCATCATTTTCAAACAGGGTTCCAAATACAATCGCCAATACGATCATTTCCAACAGAGGCTCGACTAAAGACCATATAATACCCAGATAAGATCTCCGATATTTTAATTTGATGCCTTTCTTCACCAACTCTCCCAAAAGGAATTGATATCTCATAAAGTTTTCTATCTGTTTTTTCATGCGCTAAATCTCATTTCTATATTTATCATGTTTTCTTATTTTAGCACAATCAGTCTTTAATCTCAATCTTTTTCCCTGCCAAATTTACAGACTGTCAATAATTCTTAACAATTTGTCACCATAATCCGCATCAGCCGCCCAGCCCTTCCCATAAGGGTTCTTGGGAATAGCAAGCCATTCGATATACGGTGCACAGCCCCTGGTCACATAGGAAAACCGGGTGTCCACACAGGGATTGTTCAACGCCTCAGTGCTGGCATACGCCTTTAAGTGCTGTGTCTGCGCCCGCAGTCCGGTTCTCACGTCAGGGAAAGTCTCCCCTGCCACGCCATTTCCGGTGGCTCCTAGACCTCCGAAGTTGCACTGAGCGACGCTGACGTCTCCGCCGAAACGCAGCCCGTTGGTTTCTAAAATAACCTGGGCAAACAGAACCTCTGCCTTCACGCCCTCTGCGTCAGCCTCCTCCTTTAAAATCGTAAAGAAGACATCTGCGCTGGCAGCCCCTTTGTCGGTATACACCTCTGCCGGGAAGGTATATCTGGCATTGTAGTACTGTAACATCTGCTCCACAGTCACTCCGCTGCTTCCCATAATCAGATGGCTGGCATCTAACATCGGTACCGTCACAATATCGCTGTAACCGCCGATGCTCTTATCTTTTCCCGTTATGGAATAATCTGCCGCCACCTTATAATAATAGGTTTTTCCCAGCTCCACGGTCTTATCCGTATATTTCAGGGTACTGCCGGAGGCAGCACTGCCGATTTTTTCAAATTTCCCTGTTTTATTTTCACTGCGGTAAACAGAATAACCCGTAGCTTTCGACACCGCATTCCATTCCAGCTCCACCTTCTGTCCCGCTGGCACCGCCTTTGTGACGACCGCTTTCTTTAAGGTCCATGTCTTTTTCGCTCCGGTAAAACTTCCGGTTTCCGTCTGTTTTCCCTTGCTGCGGTAAGCTCTTACTTTATAATAATAGGTCTTTCCGTAGGAAAGATTCTTATCCTTATACTTCACCGTAGTTTCCCCGGTGACTGTCCCCACCAGCTCATACGTACCGTTTTTCTTCGTACTTCTGAAAATCTGGTAACCGTCCGCATCCGATACTTTTTTCCATTTCAGCGTCATCACATTATCTGCCGCTGTCACAGAGGTAACCGTAGTTTCTCCTAATGTTTTTCCTGCCACCTGTTTTGAAATGCCGTTGCCGATGATTTTGCTGCCGGATTTTACTAAAATTTCAACTTTATAATAGTATTTCTTTCCCGGAGTTACCTTTTTATCCTGATATTTCACGGTTTTGGCTTTCTTAATGGTCTTAATTTCCTTATAAGTGCCGTTTTTGCTGGTACTTCTCAAAATACGGTAGCCGTATGCCTCGTTTACCTTGTTCCATTTGATTTCCAGGGTATTGGAATCTACGGAAATCACAGAGGTAATTTTTGTGGTGATGGTGGTCTTAGCGCTCTTTACGCCGGAATAGCCGCTGTAACCAAGATTTTCTCCCTCACCGCCAAATGCCTGTATTTTATAATAATAGGTGATTCCAAACTTTACTTTGCTGTCCTGATAGCTTACCGTTTTCCCTGAATTGACGGTTGCAATTTTCTTGTAACCCTTGCTCTTCTGGGTGCTTCTGTAAATCTGATACCCTTCCGCACCGCCGACTTTTTTCCAGGTCAGTTTCAGGCAGTTTGCACTTTCGGTGGAAATCTCCTTGATGGAAGTTTTAGCGAGAGCTTTTGCCGTCATTTCCCCAGAAAATGCTCCGGTTCCCTCTACTTTGCCGCTGGTGTTATATGCCTGCACCTTGTAGGTGTACGCTTTATTATTGGAAGCCACCTTGTCCACATAGCTTAACGTACCGCCGGAGGTAACTTTTCCTACCTGCTTAAAGTCCCCGTCTGTGCTGTCCTTCCGGTAAATCAGGTAGCCCTCCGAACCGGAAACGCCTTCCCATCCAATTTCGATATTTTTGCTGCTCTGGGACTTCGCATAGATAAGCTCCGTCTGTGCTAACGCAAAACCGCTCATTGCCGCCGTGGGCTCACCCAGTTGTCCATTGGTGTAAACCGCACGAATTTTATAGTAATAGGTTTTCCCAATCTGAACACCATCATCCACGTATGAGGTTCCCTTTGTCACGTCCGCCTGTTTCTTATAGCCGCTGTCCTTTTTGGTACTTCTCCACACTTCATAGTAAGAAACATTATCCGTTTTTCCCCAGACTACATTCAGTTTCCCGCCGGGCTTTGACTGTACATAGCTGATGGAGAACGCCCCGTTTCCTTTCTGCAGCCCATAATACTCCGCAATGGCTGTGGCATCCGCCACGCCCAGAGCTTTTAATTTATCATCAGAGTTTAAGAAACTGCTGTAATCCCCATAAGAGCTGATAAAAGCATGTTCAATCAATACTGCCGGGATTCCCACCTTCTTACAGTTCCTGATAACTCCCAGATAGTCTGCCACCGAGCCGTCATCGTATTTATCCTCCGTGGCATTCCAAATCATGGTGCCGGTGCCCCAGGCACTTAAGCCTAATGCCCGCAGCTTCTCATAAATCTTTTGTGCGATACCCTGTCCCACCTGTCCGATGCCGGCATTGTAGTTGCTGTTTGGATAATAAACTCCCACTCCGTTTGCCGAACTGCTGACGGAGGAATTTAAGTGAAAACTGATATAAGCGTCCGCCCCCACGCTCTGGGCATATGCCACCCTCCGCTCATTGCAGACTCCGGAGGTAACGCTGCTGCCACCGTTGGGGCAGTCTCCGGAATTTCTTGTCATATAAACCGTCACATT
>JAGAIK010000653.1 GCA_017626625.1 Roseburia sp. | reverse complement strand
TTTCCGTCAGTATCGTAAAGATAAACGCCGTCTCCATGGTCTAACACCAGATGAAAACGATTGTATGTATGAAGGATATTCTCCTCTGCTTTCTCAATATAGCTTTCCTGATTCATAGCAATACTCCTGCCTTTCTGCAACTCCTGAACTCAACATTCCTGCACTTTCTGAAGCCATTATATTCCGACTTTCCATAGACGCAGGCTTTTGTCTGTATTAAAATCTTGTCACCTGGTCGCCTAAAATAACCGTGCCGATACCTTTTTTGGTGAAGATTTCCAACAGCAGGCAATGGGCGATACGTCCGTCTAAAATATGTACCTTTGATACGCCGTTTTCCACCGCGTCAATGCAGTTATTTAATTTCGGCAGCATTCCTCCGCCGATAAAGCCTCCGCCGATGAGCTCCCTCGCCTCCGGTATGGTCAGGGAAGAAATTAAGGTGCTCTTATCGGAAGGGTCTTTATAAACGCCCTCGATATCCGTTAAAAATGCCAGTTTTTCCGCATTGACTGCCTTTGCTATAGCACATGCCGCGTCATCTGCATTGATGTTGTAGCTGTTGTATTCTGCGTCCATTCCCACCGGGCATACAATCGGGAGAAAATCTTTTTCCAGCAAATCATAAAGGATTTTCGGATTCACCTCGGTAATCTCACCCACAAAACCGATGTCTTTTCCGTCGGCGTATTTTTTCTCAACCTTGAGCAGTCCGCCGTCTTTTCCGCTGATTCCAACGGCATTGACGCCTAACTCCTGCACCAGCTTCACTAAGGATTTTCCCACACGGTTTAACACCATCTCAGCGATTTCCATGGTGGCTTCGTCTGTCTTACGGAAACCGTTGACAAACTCCGGCTCCATACCGGATTTTTCCACCCATTTGCTGATTTCTTTTCCGCCGCCGTGAACGATAATTGGTTTAAAGCCTACTAATTTTAAGAGGGTCACGTCCTGAATTACCTGATGTTTTAAGGTTTCGTCCACCATGGCGCTGCCGCCGTATTTTACCACGATAATTTTACGGTTAAAACGCTGTATATAAGGAAGCGCCTCAATCAGCACTTCTGCTTTCTGTAATAATTCCTGTATATTCTTTTCTTCAATATCCATTTTAATAACCAGACCTTTCTCCCAACCTGCGGATTTGAACCGCAGGTTTCCTGTTTGTAACATCTTTTTCAAGCTTTTCTTCTTTTTAAGAGCGGTAGTCCGCATTGATTTTTACATAATCAAACGTCAAATCACAGCCCCATGCTGTGGCTTCCGCAGTTCCCATTTTTACGTCTGCAATAGCTGTCACCGCAGGCTCAGATAAGATTTTCGTTGCCAGTTCCTCACTGTAATCTAAAGCAACGCCATCTCTGATAATCTGCATTTTTCCGGCTGCACTCTCAAAAAACAAATCTACTTTTTCCGGGTCAAACTGTGCACCGGAGTAGCCCATTGCACAAAGCATTCTGCCCCAGTTTGCATCGTGTCCATAGATAGCCGCCTTTACCAGGCTGGAGCTTACAACGGCTTTGCTCAATGTCACAGCCTGCTCCTTACTCTCAGCGCCGATAACCTTCATCTCAAACAGTGCGGTTGCACCTTCTCCGTCGCCTGCCATCTTCT
>JAGAIK010000652.1 GCA_017626625.1 Roseburia sp. | reverse complement strand
TTTCTGGTTGTCGGTAAAGATAACCGGAAGCCCTGCTGCGGGAAGCGGGAACTCATCGCTTAAGTCTCTCGGACTTTCGATAACCCAAAGGGCAAACGGCTCTCCTGTTACAATCAGGTTATCCTGATATCCGAACTCTTTGCAGAGCTCTTCTGCTTCGTCTCTCGGATATCCTGTTACGATACGGTCAACTAAGGTAGAGGTGAATACGCAGGCGTTGTTTAACCATGCGGTAAATTCCTCCTCTAAGTTCCAGAGTTTTGCTAATTTCACGACGCACTCTTTTAAATGAATACCATTGTCATCAATCAGCTCCACCGGAAGCATGATAAGACCTTTATCCGCTGCCCCGTTGAAATGTTTGTATCTCTCATATAAGAATTTGGTCAGTTTGCCCGGATAGGATTTCGGCGGGTTCATCTCAAGACGGTCTGTATCATCATAGACGATACCTGCCTCTGTGGTGTTGGAAACGATGAAACGTAAGGTATCAAGTTTTGCAAAATCTGCATATTTCTCATACTCGTTATAAGCGTCAACCACATCCGTCACGCTGGTGACAACACGGTTAATTCTCTTCGGCTCTCCGTCCACGATACCTCTCAACTGTACGGTGTACTGGCACTCCTGGTCATGGAAACGCTCTAATGTACCAAACTCGATTGGTTTTACAAGAACGATGTCTCCGTCGAATTTGCCCTGCTCGTTGGCAATATCAATCATGTAGTCAACGAAGGCACGAAGGAAGTTTCCCTCACCAAACTGTAACACTTTGACTGGTCTTTCTTTTTTTCCTGTTTTTGCTTTGCTTAATAATTCCATGGTATCCTCCTGGTATTTTAAAAGATTACATTTTTTCAACAGATTTGCCTTTCTGCCCGCAATCTATTGTTTACACTATGTAGCTCTATGCTGCACTCTGTTGTTTTGTAAGCGTTTACATCATCTATTTTTACACCTTTTCGGCAATTAGTCAATATGTAATTTTGCACAATTTAGTAATTTTATCTATTTTCTTTTTCCGCAGGCTTACATTTTTTATATTTTTGCCATTTTTCTTCGGAAACTGGTTGCTTTCTTTTTTTTCATATTGTATAATACAGTCAAAGGCGTGAAACTGCTTTCATTGCCATTTATCCTGCTTTCATCCTTTATGAAAGCGCTTACAATTCGTGGTTATGTAAATTCGGCGCACTGACTTTGCCGGACTTTATCCTAATCACTGTTACGGGAGTTTACTCATGACGATTTATGACATTTCAAAAAAGGCAGGCGTTTCCATTGCCACTGTTTCCCGTGTTTTAAACGGAAGTGACAAAGTCCGCCCCGCCACGAAAAAAAAGGTGATGGATATCATTGAGAAGTATGATTATACCCCCAACGCCTTTGCCAGGGGTATGGGACTTCATTCGCTCAAAACCATCGGTATTTTATGTGCGGACTCTTCCGACCTGTTTCTTGCCAAAGCAGTCTATTATTTAGAGCAGGAGTTACAGGCAAACGGTTATGAATCCATCCTCTGCTGTACCGGCTACAACTTAGATATCAAAAGAACCTATGTGGATTTGATTCTTTCCAAAAAGGTGGACGGCATTATTCTGGTAGGTTCTAACTTTATCGGCACAAACGAGGACGAAAACCAGTACATTAAGGATATCTCTTCCCAGATACCCACCATGCTTTTAAATGCAGCTTATGACTACCCCAATGTTTACAGCACCCTTTGCGATGATTACACGGCAATGTATGAAGCGGCTTCTTCCATGCTGAATGCGGGAATTTCGGATATCTTATATCTGTACAATTCAGATTCCTACAGCGGTGTAAAAAAACGCACCGGTTTCATTGCGGCTATGGAGGACAATCATGTTCCGGATTACGAAAAGCTGATTTTCTACTATAACGGCGACCCGCAGCGTGTCAAGGACATCTCGACCTTTGTGGATTCCATCGCCCGGCAGGTTTCTTTCCACGGCGTGATTGCCGCAGACGATTCCCTTGCCATCGGCGCCATCAAAAGCGCAGGCAAACGCGGTATCCGCATTCCGGAAGATTTATCCGTCATTGGGTATAATAATTCCATGCTGACCTGCTGCTGCACTCCGGAGCTGACTTCTGTGGACAACCGTTTGGAATCCCAGACTCATCAGTTGGTGCAGACTCTTCTCGGCGTCCTTGCCGGGGAGGAAATGCCCAAGCAGTCCGTTTTTTCGGGCAAACTAATTAAACGCGGAACTACTATATTTTAAATAGAGTATCATTCATTTTTATTTATGGAGGGAAAACAAAATGAAACAATTTATGGATGAAAACTTTTTACTGCAGACTGAAACCGCACAGAAGCTCTACCACGACTATGCGGAAACCACGCCTATCTTAGATTATCACTGCCATATCAATCCGCAGGAAATCTATGAGGACCGCCAGTTTGAAAATATTACACAGGTATGGTTAGGCGGCGACCATTACAAATGGCGTTTTATGCGTTCCTGCGGCGTAGATGAAAAATACATCACCGGGGATGCCTCCGACAAGGAAAAATTCCTCAAATGGGCAGAGGTGCTTGGCAAAGCCATCGGCAACCCGCTCTTCCACTGGAGCCACCTGGAATTAAAGAAATATTTCGGCTACAACGGCGTATTAAACAAAAATACCGCTGAGGAAGTCTGGGAGTTATGCAACAAAAGACTTGCGGAACCGGATATGACCGTCCGCAATATCATCAAACAGTCCAACGTTACCTTAATCTGCACCACTGATGACCCGGTGGACAGCCTGGAGTGGCACAAAAAAATCGCAGAGGACAGCTCCTTTGACGTTCAGGTGCTTCCGGCATGGCGTCCTGACAAGGCTATGAACATCGAAAAAGTAACTTATACCGATTACATTGCACAGTTGGCAGAGGTTTCCGGCGTTTCCATCGCTACTTTCGCAGATTTAAAGAAAGCGCTCTGCAACCGTATGGACTTCTTTGCTTCTATGGGATGCAGCGTTTCCGACCACGCCTTAGAGTATGTGATGTACGCTCCCGCTTCTGACGAGGAAATTGAGGCTATCTTTGCAAAACGTCTGGCAGGAAATGCTGTTACCCGTGAAGAAGAACTGAAATTCAAGACAGCATTTATGATTTTCGTTGGAAACCAGTACGCAGACCGCAACTGGGTCATGCAGCTTCATTATGGCTGTAAACGTGACAACAACACACCGATGTTTGACCGTCTCGGACCGGAAACCGGATATGACTGTATCAACAACTACGCTCCGTCCTCCGAAATGGCAGACTACTTAAACGCTTTAAATCAGAAGGGCAATCTGCCGAAAACCATCATTTACAGCTTAAATCCAAACGACAACCAGGCAATCGGCACGATTTTAGGCTGCTTCCAGGATTCTACCGCTGTTGCAAAAATCCAGCAGGGCTCCGCATGGTGGTTCAATGACCACAAGGTTGGTATGCAGGACCAGATGATTTCCCTGGCTAATTTAGGAAATCTCTCCGGCTTCGTGGGAATGCTGACAGACTCCAGAAGTTTCTTATCTTATACCCGCCACGATTATTTCCGCAGAATCCTCTGCAACTTAATCGGAAACTGGGTAGAGAACGGCGAGTTTCCGGCTGATTACGAGACTTTAGAGGAAATCGTAAAGGGTATCTGCTACAACAACGCTGTGAAATATTTTGGTTTTAATTTATAAAAATAGCATTTGCAGAAATGTTCGGATAACCGGTACAAGGATGGAAGTTTGAACCATGACGTGTCCGGTAGTTCCGGGCATTTTCTGCGGAATTTGTTTCTTTGGAAAGTTGTATCTTGTCCGGCATATCTATAAAAGTTTTTCGCCGGGAAACACTGAAATTTTAGAAGAATCATTGATTTTGTAAAGGAGATTTTATCATGGAACTTAGAACAGCCGCATCCCCAAAGGATGTGAAACACTACACCACAGAGCGTTTGAGAGAAGAATTTTTAATTGACGATTTATTTCAGGCAGACGAAATCAAATTAGTATACAGCCATATTGACCGTATCATCACCGGTTCCGCTGTTCCTGTAAATAAAACCCTGGTTCTCACCGCAGGCGACGAGCTTCGCGCACAGTATTTCTGCGAGAGACGTGAGCTTGGGGTTATCAATATCGGCGGTGCCGGAACCATCACCATTGACGGGAAAGAATATAAGGTCGGACACAAAGAGGGAATGTACATAGGAATGGGTTCTAAGGATATTTCCTTTGCCAGCGAATCCGCTTCTGCTCCGGCAAAATTTTATTTAAACAGCGCTCCGGCGCATATGACCTATCCTACTGTTTTAATCAAACCGGAAGGGACACCGGAGGACGGCGTTGTTATCGTGAAAGACTGCAATAAGGTGGAGCTTGGTTCTTTGGAGACTGCAAACCACAGAACCATCTGCAAATACATTCTGCCGGGTCAGGTGGAGAGCTGCCAGTTAGAGATGGGTATGACGAAATTAGAGCCGGGAAGTGTCTGGAATACCATGCCCTGCCACACCCATGACAGACGTATGGAGGTTTATCTGTATTTTGATATGCCGGAGGATGCCCTTGTGATGCACTACATGGGCGAGCCCACAGAGACACGACACATTGTGATGAGAAATGAGCAGGCGGTGATTTCTCCAAGCTGGTCTATCCATTCCGGGTGCGGAACCCAGGCTTATACCTTTATTTGGGGTATGGTTGGGGAGAACCAGGATTTTGATGATATGGATGGGGTTGAGATGAAGGATTTGATGTAACGGATGATAGGAATGTTTTTATAGGTTTTCTAAAAGGGACGCCCGGACTTGCAGATATTTTCTGTCAGACACGCTCCCGCTCCCCAAGGGCGCAGCGGTACTAAGCTCGAAAACACCTCGCTAAGTACCGGCGTCCTTGGAAGGGTCTGTCAGAAAACATCTGCAAGTCCGGGCTGGCTTTTAGGAGACATATTTTAGGTATTCGTATATAAAACGTTACGGGGGTTTGTATTGGATATTTTTTACTGTGATGGCGAAGAGGACGCTTGGCATGTTTCACAGGTAAATAATATGATTGCAAATTATAATAAGTGATTGCGAAATTTGTACCTTTTAATATTTTAGAGTACAGCATTCTTTGACACATCTAATAAAAATGTGCAAGGTGATATGTGAAATTATCGCAATTAGTTAATGATTACAAAAAGGAAAGGATATTTTTGAGATGAAGATTGCTTTAATTAATGAGAATAGTCAGGCGGCGAAGAATGAGATGGTTTGCGCTACGTTAAAATCGGTGGTGGAGCCGATGGAACATGAGGTGTTTAACTATGGGATGTATTCTGCGGAGGATGAGCACCAGCTTACTTATGTGCAGAATGGTATTCTTGCGGCGGTTCTGATTAATTCCGGGGCGGCTGATTTTGTGATTACGGGATGCGGAACCGGGGAAGGGGCTATGTTGGCTTGCAATGCTTTTCCGCAGGTGCTTTGCGG
>JAGAIK010000651.1 GCA_017626625.1 Roseburia sp. | reverse complement strand
TGCACAAAGGCTATGGAAGCGCTCAGAGAATGTATTGCAAGAGAGGATATCTTCCCGATGGTTCGGGGGTATGGTATCATGAAACAGTTGCAGAAATCAACCAATGCTGCTGTAATGATGATGATTTAGTGCTGTATTTCAGCAAAAAACTAGGAGAATAAAGGATAATAAATGAAACAGACAATCCGCAATGAGATATTACAATATGCAAAAGAAACCTATCATACAGAACCGGAATACCTCTGGGCGAAAACGCCCGGCTGTGCCGTGCTGCGCCATAGGGACAACCGGAAGTGGTATGCCATTATCATGGATATTTCCAGAGAAAAATTAGGATTGCAGGGAGAGGAAATTGTGGATATTCTCAATGTAAAATGCGACCCGGTGATGATAACCTCACTTTTGCAGAGAGAGGGATTTTTTCCTGCGTACCATATGAATAAGACCTATTGGATTACCATACTGCTTGACGGTACTGTTTCAGCGGAAAAAATAACGGGGCTGCTGGATTTCAGTTTTGATATCACAGCAAAGAAAAAGAGTCAGGATAAAAAGAAACAGAAAAATGTGTGATTGTCAGGAAAGGGATGGCAGAATGAGGCTAGTTTTTATGCCAGGAAAAAGGAGGAAAGGGATGGCAAAATCAGCAAGGGCAGTTTCTATCATAGGCGGAGCAGACGGACCCACCAGTATTTTTCTGGCAGGAAATACCGGAAAGAAAAGTTTTAAGGAGAAGCTCAGACAATACCGTTACCGGAAAAGACGAGCCAGAGTGGAAGCGCAGATAACCGCAAATCCTCATACAATAGAGGAAGTAATTTCCTATATGAAAGATACTTACGGTGCCAAAGAAGTACCGGAAAACAGCCGCATATATCAGGAACAGCGGCAGGGAATGCGGGAATCCCTTATTTTAAAGCATCGTCCGGAGTTGTTGGGGGAAACCATGACAACGCTGAAACCGGAGTTTGACGGAGTACAGTCAGAAGAAGGGAAGGAAGAAAGGTTAAAGGAATACTGGAAGCAGGTAGAAGCACAGATAGAGGAGCGCAGGAAAAAGGTTCAGGAAATACCGGAAGAGTTGTTTCCCATAGAGTATACTATCTATGAAATCAGGCTTCCGCAAAGGGGAAACATTCAGTTTGAGGTAGAAAAAAACTGGGGAGTGCTCGGCGGTTCCTGCGGCGGAAATAAAAAGGAGATGAAGAAGTTAGAAACCATAATGAAGAAAATTTATCTGTATTACGGCGTCTCGGAGGAAGATATCAGGGAATACAGTGAGCGTTACGGGACGTTAGTTGCGGTCATGATGCAGTAACGCTGGTAAAGCATCGGCAGGTAAACCAAAACTGCCGGAGAAATGACGTTAAAACAGGTAGAAATTTGCGGTTGCTTTTTTGATTTTCCCATTGTATAATAGGTAAAAATAAAGATTGACAGTTCCTTGCCGCCGGGTAAGGGTTAAGCGTCAGACTTTCTATCGTTAGGCCTTTGAAGATAGAAAGCTCTGGCGCTATTTTTCTGCAATTTTGAGAGAGGGGGATATATGGAACAACAGTCTTGTGCGGGGGATTTTGCCCGGTATACAATGTTAAGTGTTTTGGGGACGCTAGGAGTGTCCTGCTATATTTTAGCCGACACATTTTTTGTGTCAAGGGGATTGGGAACAAAGGGGCTTACTGCATTAAATCTCGCTATCCCCGTGTATAACTTTATTCATGGAACAGGTCTTATGCTCGGTATGGGCGGGGCAACAAGATTTTCCGTTTGTAAAAGCAAAGGGAGAAAGGAGGAGGTGAATCGGGTTTATACGAACACCATCTATCTGGCGTTGTTTTTTTCAGCGTTGTTTTTTCTGCTGGGCTTTATTTTTTCTAACCGGCTGGCAATACTTTTAGGAGCGGATGCGGGCGTATTGGAAATGACGGATACCTACCTGCGCTGGCTGCTGCTTTTTGCACCTGCTTTTATTCTGAATGATGTGCTGCTTTGTTTTGTCAGGAATGACGGCAGTCCGCAGTTGTCTATGACAGCCATGTTGATTGGAAGCTTCTCTAATATTGTGTTGGATTATATTTTTATATTTCCAATGGAAATGGGAATTTTCGGAGCTGTTTTTGCAACGGGTTTATCTCCGGTCATCAGTGTGGTTATGATGCTGCCGCATTGGCTAAGAAAGAAAAATACGTTTTGCCTTGTAAAAACGGGAATAAGAAAGGATATGATAAAGCAGAATCTGTCCTTGGGGTTTCCGTCTCTGGTTGCCCAGCTTTCTTCCGGGATAGTGATGATTACTTTTAATGCCATTATATTGAAATTAACGGGAAATACAGGAGTTGCCGCTTATGGTGTAATTGCCAATATCTCTCTTGTGGTGGTTGCGGTATATACGGGCATTGCGCAGGGGATTCAGCCTCTGGTCAGTACCTTTTACGGTGCGGGGAATCACAGGCAGGCGGGGATTGTGCTCAGATATGCTATGGCAACCATGCTGTCGGTATCTGCGGTG
>JAGAIK010000650.1 GCA_017626625.1 Roseburia sp. | reverse complement strand
GGACTTAGCGTAGAAACCATGCTGGAATTTTTCCTGGTTTCGGTCATTACCGTTGTGCTGCAAATTTTATTTTTTACGGATATGGTGATAAAAAAAATGCCGCTGGCGGTAAGGACGGTGTGCATGTTTGCTTCGGAAATCGCAGTTCTGGCGTTGTTTATCGCTGGCTGTGGTTGGTTCCCCGTAGACATGTGGCTGCCCTGGGCGATGTTTTTCCTCTGCTTTGGAAGCAGCGCCGCAGTGAGCGTGGCGGTATCGGCTTTAAAAGAAAAAAGTGAGAACCGGAAAATGCAGGAGGCATTGCAGCGGCTGAAGGAGGGAGAAAAAACATGAAAACAATCCTGAAAGTAAGGGGAGTAAAACAGTGCTTTGGGAAAAAGACGGTGTTGGAAAATGTAAATCTTGAGGTCGGAGAGGGAGAGATTTTGGGCTTATTAGATCCCTCGGGAGCGGGAAAAACCACTCTGATAAAAATTATAACGGGGCAGCTTGCGCCAACGGAGGGAACGGTGGAGATATGCGGAACCTCCGGGGAATATAAACCGAACCGTGGCGTCGTTTCTGCGGAGGAGTCGGGAAAACCTGCAGTGTCGGGCAGGGAGCATTTCTGTCAGAAAATCGGAATTATGATGGACAATTTTGGCTTGTATGAGCGCTTGTCCTGCTATGATAATTTAAAATTTTACGCAAAGCTGCAGGGGATTCCCATGAAAAAAATAGAGGAAACGTTAAAGAAAGTGGGACTTTTCCAGGCAAAGAAAACCTCGGCAGCAAATTTGTCTAAGGGAATGCGAAGCAGGTTGCTGCTGGCGCGGGCGCTTTTATCGGAGCCAAAGCTTCTCTTTTTAGATGAACCCACCAACGGTTTAGACCCGGCAACAGCCGCAGAGATACATAAGCTTATCCGGGAAGAGCAGGAGAAGGGCACAACCATTTTTCTTACGACACATAACATGGCGGAGGCGGAAAAGTTATGTAATCATGTTGCACTGCTTCATGAGGGCAGGATTGTGGAGTATGGAAATCCGGGGGAAATCTGTAGAAGGTATCATCATCAGAAAAGGCTGCTTTTGCACCTTGCGGGGGGTGAGGAGGTGGTTCTGCCCCATGATAAATCCTGCGCAGAGAAATTGCTGTTTTATCTGGAAGAGGGAAAACTTGAAACCATCCATTCCACAGAGCCCAATCTGGAAAATGTGTTTATGGAATTGACGGGAAGGAGGTTAGAGGAATGACAAAACATATAAAAGCGATTTTATGGAAACAGGGAAAGGACACCTTTAAAAATAAGGAAATATTAGTGCAGTTTGTGATGTTTCCCATTCTGACGGTGATTATGGAGAATGCCATGGAGATAAAAGGAATGCCGGAGCATTTCTTTGCCAATCTTTTTGCGGTGATGTACCTTGGCATGGCGCCTTTGGTGAGTATGGCGGCGATTCTTGCGGAAGAAAAAGAAAAAAATACCCTGCGGGTGCTTTTGATGTCAGATGTGAAAGCCATAGAATATTTTCTTGGGGCAGGCATCTATCTGTTTGCTATCTGTATGCTGGGGGCAGGAGTGATTGGATTTGCCGGGGGCTACCGGGGGAGAGAGCTTGCATTTGTTCTGGCTGCCATGGCGGTGGGAATTCTTATTTCCATACTGGCAGGGGCGGTGATTGGGACTTACAGCAGAACACAGATGATGGCAACCTCCCTGATGGTTCCCGTCATGCTGGTTCTGGCGTCTCTTCCTATGCTGGCGATGTTTAATGAGAGGATTGCGAAAGTGGCAAAATATTTTTATACCGGGCGGATGAGTCTGCTGCTAAATTCCATGGGAAACGGGCAGGAAATAGCGGAGGGCTTATGGATTGCCGGGGCAAATATGCTGGCGGCAGTGGTTTTGTTTGTGGTGGTGTACCGGAGAAAGGGATTAGAATGACGTATCGCCAAAATGATTTACAGGCATTATGTGAAGATTACCTGAATTTTATGTGAAGTCCGTAAACCCCCGGTGAAGCGCTCCGATATATATAACAGGCATGGATGCCGCAGAAAGCCAGAGGGAACAGGCACAAAAAGGAAAGGTGGTAAACATATGTCTTTATCAATCGACGAGTATTTAAGTTCAATCAATGCACTTCAAACAGTAATGCAGGACAGACAGAGCGTCAGTTCGGGCAGCGCTTTGGCAGAAGAGAGTGACACCGACAGCTACATAGCCTCCGGGGTGGATTCCTCTGCGGCATTACCCAGTGAAAATTACAATGATATTTTAAAGGTAATGCAGAGTGCAAAAGCAGAGTCCTCCGGAACCTCCACTTCCTCAGAAGCTTCCGGTGAAACCGGAGAAGCGGTAAGCAGTGCGGGAGCTTCCGGCGGAGGCGGCGGAGATTCTGACAGCGAAGAGGAAACCAGCACAAAGGTTGTCACCATCAACGGAGTTACCTATTTGGAAACTACCACAACTTCGGGTGGCGTGGAAACGGTGACCCGGACGGTAATCAGCGGAAAATAAGGAATTTTGCAGCAACAATATTTACCAATTCCACCCCCTGTGTTACAATAAACACATTAGGAGAAAGGGGGAAGTACAAATGTTATTATGTATTGCAGGAGCTCCATGCAGAGTCTTTTAGGATAGGGCGGCATGGAGCAGGACTAACTATCCTGGGACTTTGCGAAATACGGGAAAATATCAAATACCTTAAGGAGCAAAGTCTATATGAAAAATTATAAAAATACATTATTGGAAATGCGGACATTTTTGTTGCTTTGGATTACCCAGTCATTTTCCGGCTTGGGAAGCAGTATGACAAGTTATGCCCTGGTGGTCTGGTCTTACACCCAGGAGGGCTCGGCGCTTAAGACAGCGCTTTTGATGGTTTGTTCTTATGCACCCTATGTGATATTCTCCATATTTGCAGGGGCGCTGAGTGACCGGTGGGACAAAAAGAAAACCATGCTGGTTTGTGATACCATTGCAGCGGCAACTACGGTTGTTACCTTAATTTTACTGCAAAAGGGGCAACTTCAAATCTGGCATCTGTACCTTTTAAATGTAGTCATCGGGCTGATGAATACGGTGCAGCAGCCTGCGTCGGAGGTGGCGGTGACAAGGGTGCTTCCTGAGAAGTACTACCAGAAAGTGGGCGGATTGCGCTATTTTTCCAACGCATTAAATTCTATTCTGACGCCGATTATTGCAACGGCTGTTTTAGGGCTTGCAGGCATGAATGTTGTTTTTGCTTTCGATTTGTTTACCTTTACGGTGGCATTCCTTGTACTTGCCTTTGCAATACGGATACCGAAAGGCGGACAGGAAGTACAGGAACAGGAAAGCCTCATAACCTCCGCAAGGCAGGGAATCGTTTACCTGAAAAAGGAACGGGGCATTCTGGATTTAATTTTCTTTCTGGCAGCTATTAATCTGGTGGCATCTGTCTATGACGCAGCGTTTCCGGCAATGCTTTTGTCGAGAGAGGGCGGAAGCGAGAAAGTTCTTGGACTGGTCAATGCGGTCATTGGAATATCGACGTTGGCGGGAAGCATTCTTGCCTCCCTTATGAAAACACCGAAAAGCCGGGTGCGGGTCATCTGCAACTGCCTGCTGTTCTCCATGAGTTTTGAGAACTTCATGCTGGCGTTGGGGCGGACTCCGCTCGTATGGTGTATCGGTGGTTTCCTCGGCTGGATTGCGATACCGCTGATGAATACGAATCTGGATGCCATTATGCGTCTCAGGGTGCCGGAGGAAATGCAGGGAAGAGTGTATTCCGTGCGAAATTCTTTCCAGTTTTTCACGATTCCGCTGGGATATTTCTTAGGGGGACTGCTGGTGGATAAAGTGTTTGAACCACTGATGGCAGCCTGTGGCAGTGACAGTATTCTGATTCGGTTATTCGGGCAGGGAAAAGGCTCGGGAGCAGCGTTTTTGTTTTTCGTGATTGCTTTTGCAGGAATTGCGGTGTGTCTGTATTTCCGGCATGATAAACATATTTGGGAATTGGAGAAATAAGAAAACAGTCGTCCTCCCCCGTCAGGGGGCAGGGCGGCTGTTTTTTATTTCCACGGTCTGATGTTGTCAAGCCAACCTTGCTGCGACCAATATTGCCCGTCGAGGTATTCGGGGTCTGATTTATGTAATGACTTCTGCATAGCACGGCAGAATGAAAACTTGACTTTGGTAATCAAATTTGTGTGTGCGGGTTTCGTGTAATCAATCTGTGCAAACTTTCGGGAAAGTCTTTTCACCTTTTTTGTAAGTTGGGAACGTTTCTTTTCAGAAAGTTTTTCCCAGACAATGTCGCTCATCAATGCACCGGTAAATACCTCAATTTTGGATATACCCCACCAGGATAAACTATGCTTCATGTCTTTTGCAGCAGATTTTGCTCCTTGCCCTAAGCATTGTGTCAGGATAAACGCTCGCTTTCCAAACATTTCCGGAGCGGGGCGGTGTGGTAGCCAACGGTAGGCAAAATGGTCAAGGAATGTTTTCATGGCACCCGTAGCGTGGAACACATACGCCGGAGAGGTCATTACAATCAAATCCGCTTCCAAAAGTGATTTATCGATACTTCTTATTTTGTCTGCGTCTTTGCAGGTGCTTTCTCCCTTTAATATGCAGTTTGTGCACCCGGTGCAGAAGCTGGGACAAGCCTTTGGGAGATAGTATTCCGTGATGTTCGCTTTATCCCTGAACTCTGACAAAAAAATCTCCTTCAGCCGATAGGTCACTCCGTGTTTTTCTGTTCCGTTTATCACAGTAATATTCATTGCTTATACCTCCAAAATATCGTGCAGGACCTGTGTATGAAATGCTTTGCGGCTTTTTCTTTCTCTAAGGTCGACACCCAGCATCCGGGATATGACTTCATACCGCAAAAATGTTTGCTGCATAACCGTAATCAAATAGAAGGTCTTTCGTTTTATGGCTGCTTCATCGAGGTCGGGGCGGCAAGCTGCAACAAGAGGCAAATACGCCGCATAAGTTCTGCTCGTATTGTCATTGCCTTTCGGTGTCTGCATATCGGTAAGAACAGAGATTCTTGACACAGCGTAATGCTCGAACAAAAAATTAAGCGTCATATTTCCGAGATACTCCAGCTTTTCAAATGGTGTAAGTTCTTCTGTTTTCTCCCGTATATTCTGAAACCGTTCCACAATTCCATTTATAATACGCTCTACGCATAGCTCGATGAGATTGTCCTTGTTTCCAAAATGATAATTCACAAGACCTAATCCGACATCTGCTCTTTTGCAGATTTCACGGACAGTGATTTCATCCAAACGCTCACCCTTTTCTTCAATGAGTGCGATTGTTGCCTGTATTATCGCTTCCCTGTTAT
>JAGAIK010000649.1 GCA_017626625.1 Roseburia sp. | reverse complement strand
GATACCGCATCTATCAAGACTGCCACCCAAATGCCAAACACGCCGATAATCACGCCTGCCGCCCCCATTCCAAGAAGCTGAACCACCGTGGAAACCGTGTTGCTTAAGGAAGTGCCGTACTCATAGTACTTTTTTTCCAGCAGTTTCGGCACCAGCGCCATGCCTGCCGGCAGGGAAAACGCCTCCACGGTGGAATGAAGCAGGGTAAATGCCGCTAATATCCATGGCGTCACATTTCCGGTAAGGTATAATGCCACCAAACCGGCTGTGATTACGCCCCGGATACAGTCCGTCACCACCATCACCCTCTTTTTGTTCATGCCCTCCACCAGCACCCCTGCAAAGGGCTGCAGCAATACCGTGGGCAGATTATTTATCCCGAAAATAACGGCTGTCCAGGCTGCGCTTCCGGTAACCTGGTAAACCAGCCATTCAAAAGCAATCACGTCCACCGAATCCCCGAAACGGTTAATCATATTGGAAAGCAGCAGCTTTAAATATTCCTTCTGGGTAAAGACTTCACGATACCCGATTTTTCCTGTCTCTTTCATCCTGTTTCCCCTTTTCTTTCTGTCTTTTGCATTATTAGATGTTTATATAATTTTCATTAGATATATATCTTATATATTTTATAGCAAATTGTTAGATATATGTCAAGTTGTTTTGTTTTATTATTATCTAATGTTTAAAGAATCCAAAAACAAAAACTACCGCAGCCGGAACCTTTCCCAAAAGTCAGACCAAAATCTAACGATTGGAGACCGTTTCCTGCTGCGGTAGTTTTTCTGTTCTGTCTCTTATTTTCCTGTATAAATAAAATAAATACAGAGAGAGACAACTATGATAAATGTAATAATAATTTCCTTCAACCTGCGGACAGACACGTCATTTACAGGCGAAATACCATTTTCATCCCGGATATAACGTACCTCCACGCCATCCCCCGGCTTCAGCTTTCTGTCTCTTAACAAAATTTCATCCTGGTAGGTTTCCTTCCCCACGGTATACTGAATCCGGTATTTCCCATACTTTCTGTACTGATTTCTGCCATAGGCCGCCGTTTCTTCGGTTCCTGCGTTTTCCAGAATGGTGCCCCTGCACCGCTCTGCCCGTTTGTAACGCCCCGCCTGCTTGATATCATAGGACAAAAACAGCGCTAAAACAAATACTGCGATAAGAGCTGCTATCATTGCAAAAATATATACTACTATTTCCATTTTTTCTTTTTCCTTTCCCTACGCTGCCGCTACACAGGTAAATCCCGTTGAAATCACGGCAGCATCTCCCACTTCATCGGCAATCCGCCCGTATACCGGGTCCCCCTTCAGATGATTGCAGATGCGCTGCAGCGCCTCCTTTTCCTGGTTCACTTTCCGGTACATATCCGGAAATTCCTCTGCGCTGTTCTTTAACCCCGGCAGGTATACCGTAAATTCACTGCTCACTGATATCCTCCTTCCGGTTTATCACCTGCCGGAATGCAATTTCTTCCAAATCCTGAAACCCGATAAAGTAAACCATCTGAATCTGAGAGTGGTCGAACAATATAACATCCTGGCTGTTCAACGCTCCCTCCGGATAAAGACAGCCCAGATAGTCATAAACCTTTTCTTCTCCGTCGGCTTTTACCTTTCTTCCATATACCATAACTCTTTTTCTTCCATGATTCAATAAAACTACCGAACCAATGGGCAGATATGTATGTTCTTTCATATTCCCTATTCTCCTTTCCCATTCCGAAAAGAAGTATAGCACAACTTATTGCCAAAAGATTATTTTTCCGACGAATGACATGGGAAATGGGATGAATAACCAGTTTTTATCTTTCTGATAGTAACGAAAAAAATAACAGTCCGTTAGGACTGTTATTAAAAAAATAGCAATCCATCTGGATTGCTATTTTAGGAG
>JAGAIK010000648.1 GCA_017626625.1 Roseburia sp. | reverse complement strand
TGGGTGGAAATCGAAGCGAAGGAGGACGGACGCTATCTTGTGGCAGAGGTGGCTTACGGTGCTGCCGTTGCCCTTGTTACAATGCCGGAAAAGAATAATTTATTCTTATGGATTGCAGGCGGAGTGATAATTCTTCTGGCAATTTTCTTTGGCAGGCGTTATCATAATCGTAAAAAGCAGAAGGAGCCGCAGGAGATTTCCAAACCCAAAAGGAAAAAGAAGAAAAAATAAACGGCGGTGACAGGGAGTATTATGATATTTGAGACACATGCACATTATGATGACGACAGATTTGACGGTGACAGGGATTTGCTTCTTTCCTCCATGCCGGAAAGAGGAATTGAGAGAATTATCAATGTGGGGGCGTCTATTGCCTCCACAAAGACCACGCTGGCGTTGGCGGGAAAATATGATTTTGTCTATGCGGCGGTGGGCGTCCATCCCAGCGACATCGGAGATTTGAATGAGGAAACTTACCAGTGGCTCAGGGAACAGGCAGCATGGGAGAAAACCGTAGCCATAGGGGAAATCGGCTTAGATTATTACTGGGAGAAGGAGCCTTGGGTACAGGAGCGGCAGCGGTACTGGATGAAACGTCAGTTAGAATTGGCAGGGGAAACCGGGCTTCCGGTGATTATCCACTCCAGAGATGCGGCAGCCGATACCATGGAGGTTATGCGGCAGGCACATGCCAAGGAAATTCCGGGAGTGATTCACTGTTACTCCTACTCTAAGGAGCTGGCGCAGGAATTTGTGAAAATGGGATATTACATCGGCGTTGGCGGTGTTGTCACCTTTAAAAATGCAAAGAAACTGAAGGAAACGGTGGAGGCGCTGCCCTTAGAGCGGATTCTGCTGGAAACGGACTGTCCTTATATGGCGCCGGAACCCCACCGGGGAGAGCGGAATGATTCCTCCTATATCCCCTTTGTGGTGGCGAAGATTGCGGAACTAAAGGGCGCTACACCGGAAGAGGTGGAACGTATTACGGAAGAGAATGCCAGAAAATTATTCCCTAAGGTCCGATAGTACGCAGTTCTACAGTGTCGCCCCAGAAGCGTTTGGGGATATTCTGGGACTGCAGCTTCGGATTGGTACGGGCTTTGATGGCAATGCTTTCAAAGAAGGTCTGCCACAGGGAGCGGTATTCCTGCTCTTTTTGGGAGAAGCGGTTTAAAATATCCTGGTTTAAGTCGGAGGCGTCCACTAACATAAAGTTTTTCCCGGCGGAGTGGACGGCGGCAGTCCGGCGGTTTTCATCATAAATCATAAAGTTCTCCTGAGGGAGACGGTCGGTAAAATGCTCTGCTAAGAATGGCAGGGCATTATTTTTGGGATGAATGACGGCAAAGAGTACCCCATTTTCCAATTCGCTGAACCGGAGGAAGCCCAGGAGATGGTGCGCTTCCGCCCCGGTAGCCCTGGAAAGGGCAAAAATCCGATGGACATAGGGATTTGCCAGGTCATTTAACGCTGCTGCCCCTAAGGGGGAAGACAGGGCATAGACTACCGTTTTATAAGCGGCATCTGCCTTGTCAGGAGCACTCCTGCTCTCCGGGGTGATGGCGAGAATGGCGTTTAAAAGCGTGTCATAAAATTCTAATCCCAGCCGTTTTAAGATGGTTTTTGCCACCTTGTCAGACTTTTCTTCGGATTCCGTTACGGGAAGATACTCGCAGAACAGGGAATAATTCTCCGGCTCACGGCACAGCAGGGAGATATCTGTGTGGGAGCAGGGGGCTGCTGCTTCGCCGGAGTGAAATTTTCGGTTTTGTTTTATTTTAAAGTCCCAGGCGTCGTAGATACCGCTTAAGATGCCGTTGGGGCTGTCATTGCAGATAAAGGTATACATAGGTGCCTCCGGGGGTGATGTTTTAAGGTGCCAGTTCCATTCCGGTGTCAAACAGGCTGATTTGCTGATAGCCTGCCTCCCGGATTTCCTTTGGAATCTGGGTTTTATCTCCTATCAGATTCCGGCAGATATAATCTTCTTCTAGTTTTGTGCGGTACATCATTCTGCCGGAACAGGTGATGAAGTACAGCGCCCGTTTCAGCACGACCCCGATTTTTTTCAGGTCTTGGAAATCCAGAGTATTCATCCGCCTCGCCTTTACAATGCGCTGGGCGGATTTGGCGCCGATTCCGGGAACGCGCAGCAGTGTCCGGTAGTCAGCCCGGTTGATTTCCACGGGGAAACACTCCAGATGGCGCAGCGCCCAGTCACATTTGGGGTCTAAGTAAATATTAAAATCCGGGCGGCTTTCGGAGAGCAGCTCGTCTACGGTGAAATCATAGTAGCGCAGCAGCCAGTCCGCCTGATAGAGACGGTGTTCCCGCAGTAATGGGGGACCGCCGGGGAGCATGGGAAGCTCGGAGTTCTGGTTGACATTGACAAAAGCGGAGTAGAATACACGTTTTAACTCGAACTTCTGGTAAAGGCTCTCCGCCACCCGCATAATCTGGTAGTCATGCTCCGGGGTGGCGCCGATAATCATCTGGGTGCTCTGTCCGGCGGGAACAAACCGGGGGGCGGAGCGGTAGAGAGCGACTTCATTTTTATTCTCCGTGATACGGTTCTGAATCTGACGCATGGGCTTTAAAATAGTTGCCCTGGATTTGTAGGGGGCAAGCTTTTTCAGGCTGTCCGCCGTGGGGAGCTCTAAATTGATACTCATGCGGTCTGCCAGAAAGCCTGCCTTTTCCACAAGGAGAGGGTCTGCGCCGGGAATCGCTTTTACATGGATATAGCCGTTGAAATGGTGGATGCGGCGCAGCTTATAGAGGGTCTGGTAAATCAGGTCCATGGTATAGTTCGGACTTATCATAATGCCGGAGCTTAGGAACAGCCCTTCGATATAATTTCTGCGGTAAAATTCCATGGTCAGCTCGCAGACCTCATCGGGGGTGAAGGAGGCACGGGGGACGTCGGAATTGCAGTTGTTCTGGCAGTAGGAACAGTTAAAGATACATTCGTTGGTAAAGAGAATTTTTAACAGGGAAACACAACGCCCGTCAGCAGAGAAGGTGTGGCAGATTCCGGCGGCGATGGAATTACCCATGCCGGTGCCGTTTCCCCTCCGGTCAACGCCGCTGGAGGTACAGGCGACATCGTATTTTGCCGCGTCGGTCAAGATGGCAAGCTTTTCCATAAGAGATTGATTCTGCTGGATATTCATGGCGTAAATGTTTCCTTTCTCTTGTCTGTAAAAATTAAGAACAAGTGTTTGTTTAATTAATATAGCACGGATGTTCGGTGATTGCAATAGAAAAACGAATATTTGTTCGAAAAAAGTGGTATGCAGTGAAAATCCAGAAGTCAGGAGAGAAATCCTAAATTCGGAGGGAAATCCCAAAACCAGAAAAAAATAGGGGAAAGGTACTAAAATCGTTTGCAAAATCTTACAAATATGTTAATATAGTATATAAGTTGTCCTATCATGCAGAAAACAAGAGAAAAGGGGAGTGTCATGAAGTCAATAAAATTTAAAATCATTATAGCAGTTATTTTAAGTTCGTTGATGACTACCGGTATTTGCGGCGGAATTGCAATCGTCAATTCTTTTAAGACGTCTTATGCTGCCTCGGAAAAGGAAATGAGGGCTTGCTGCGAGAACAGGAGCCAGCAGTTGAATAGGAAGATGGAAAAGATAGAGCATTCAGTAGATGTTTTGAGTGATATTGCATTGGCGGAATTAGGGGATGTGCAAAAATTTCAGACCGATGCAGCTTATGTGGAGGCCTATACTGAAAAGCTCAGCGATATCATTTTGACAACGGCAGAGGATACGGATGGTGCATTGACTGCCTATATTCGTTATAATCCGGATTTTACGGAGCCGGAGAGCGGAATTTTTCTTACCAGAAACAGCAGCGAAGAGGCATTTGCTTCTGTGACGCCCACGGATTTTTCCATGTATGAGGAAGATGACACGGAGCATGTGGGCTGGTATTATATTCCGGTGAAAAACGGAAAGCCTACCTGGATGGCGCCTTATTATAATGCGAATATTGATGTTTATATGATTTCCTATGTGGTGCCACTCTTTGCCGGGGATACCTCTATCGGTATTCTGGGAATGGATATTGACTATAGTATGATTAGCAGTATAGTAGACCAGTCTGCGATATTTGAGAGCGGTTATGCGTTTCTGGCAGACGAAGCGGGCAATGTTATGTACCATCCTGATATGGAAGTAGGGACAGCTCTTGAAAGTATAGACGGGGGAATGGAGCCGCTGATTGCTGCACTGGCAAATCCTGATGCACAGCAGAACGTGACGCAGTACAGTTATCAGGGAAAAAATAAGGTGATGTGCTATTATGATTTGCAGAATGGCATGAAATATGTTCTGACGGCGCCGGAGCAGGAACTTCGGTCGGGAGCGGCGCGTCTGGCAAATATGATTATGATGGGAACTTTGCTGGCAATGGTGCTGTCTGTTGCCATCGGCTTTGGGGCAGGTGTGATTTTGGTCAGACCTATCCGTCAGATTGACGCCATTGTATCGGAGACGGCAGAACTGAATTTTACACACAATCCTGCGAATGATGAGCTTTATAAGCGGAAGGACGAAACCGGAAGAATGGCGCATTCCCTTCACAATATGCGAAAAAACCTCCGGAAAATGGTGGCGGATATCAGAACGACCTACCAGGATTTAAGGGATTCGATGGAACAGCTTTCAGAAACCACCAGACGTGTCAATGAGATGAGTGAGGCAAACTCCGATACGACTCAGGAATTGGCGGCAGCCATGGAGGAGACGGCTTCCACGATGGTAAATGTTAATACAACCATCAATGATATTAAAGAGCGTGCGGCGGATATTGAACTGCGCGCAGAAGAGAGCAGAGAGGGTTCTGCCGAGGTTAAGAACCGTGCCCTGCAGCTAAAGGACAAGACAAAGACCGCCAGTGATAAGACAAGAGAGATGTATGAGGATGTGCAGAAAAAAACTGCCGAGGCAATGGAACAGGCAAAAGCAGTGGAGAAAATCAACCAGTTTACCCAGGCGATTTTGGAGATTTCCAGCCAGACCAACCTGTTGGCACTGAATGCGTCTATTGAGGCGGCACGCGCCGGAGAGGCAGGCAAGGGATTTGCCGTGGTTGCCGGGGAAATCGGACAGCTTGCGTCTCAGACTTCCGCTACCGTCGGAAACATCAATGATATCATTGGAGAGGTAAATCATGCGGTTGGAAATATGACCACATGTTTGCAGGATAGCATGGAGTTTTTGGAAGAAACTGTATTAAAGGAGTACGAAGAATTTATGACAGTGGCAAATCAGTACAATGAGGATGCCGTCGGTTTTGACAGGGATATGACAACAATCAGTCAGCAGATAAACACGCTTCTGACCTCCATTGTGAATATTACGGAGGCTGTGGACAGTGTCAGCTCCACGGTTGATGAAGCGGCAAGCGGTGTGACGGATATAGCGCAGAAAACGCTGGATGTGGCAGGTATTGTGGAAGGAAATACCGGGCTGGTGGAGAATAACCGTGAAAATATGGTGCGTTTAAAGAATATTATAGAAATGTTCCGGGACGGACAGTAGAAAGTTTTTGCCATATTCCATGTTTTTGTATATAATGAAGAAGATTAAAACTTTAAAAGTTAAAAATTTTCATCGAAAGAACGGAGAAACCTATGGAATTGGATATTTTTGAGCAGTTCCCGGACAGGGAAACCTTTGATAAATACTGGAAGGAGCATTATGTTCCGGTAATCTACGAAGAGGTGAAGGAGGCGTTTGAGGATTTTGTCACTGCGGCAGACGGACATATTTACCTCTCAGATTATGAGGAAAAGAATTGTATTTCCAGGGCGGATTTTAAGGAAAATCTTTCCCAGGAGGCGCAGTTTACTTTTCAGGACGGACTGACGGAGGTTTTTTACGATAAGAACCCCGAACTTTACGAGACGGCATTTGCCATTTATGAAGAAGCCCAGATGACAGGAAACGGCAAGGGAGACGTGGCGCAGATTTTTCATGAGACCTTTGGAAAGCTCTATGAGGAATTTTTAGACAGGCTCTTTGACGAGAAGCTTTCAAAGTAGCAGAGGGGGAATGTATGGCGACATTGGGAATTCCACAGAATACCATTGCGGTGCTGCAGAAATATCATTTTAATTTTCAGAAGAAATTCGGGCAGAATTTTTTGATTGACACCCATGTGTTAGAGAAAATCATCGATGCGGCGGGGGTCACCAAAGAGGATTTTGTGCTGGAAATCGGACCGGGGATTGGCACCATGACCCAGTACCTTTGCGAAAATGCGAGGGAAGTGACGGCGGTGGAAATCGACCAGAATTTAATACCGATTTTGCAGGATACTCTGAGTGCTTATGATAATGTGACGGTAATCAATGAGGATATTTTGAAATTAGACATCGCAAAATTAGCGGAGGAGCGAAACGGCGGGAAGCCGATTAAGGTGGTGGCAAATCTGCCTTACTATATTACTACCCCGATTATTATGGGACTGTTTGAGAGCCATGTGCCCATTGACAGTATCACCGTCATGGTGCAGAAAGAGGTGGCGGACCGGATGCAGGTAGGACCGGGAACTAAGGACTACGGTGCATTGTCTTTAGCGGTGCAGTACTATGCCAGACCGGAGATTGTGGCGAATGTGCCCCCCAACTGCTTTATGCCCCGCCCAAATGTGGGGAGCGCTGTTATCCGCCTTACCAGACATGAGAAAGTCCCTGTGGAGGTGGAGGACGAGAAGCTGATGTTTGCCATTATCCGGGCGTCTTTTAACCAGCGGAGAAAAACCCTGGCAAACGGTTTGAACAATTCCCCGGAAATCCATCTGTCCAAGGAAATCATACAGGAAAGCATTGAGGAATTGGGCGTTCCCGTGACGATTCGAGGGGAAGCGCTGACATTGGAACAATTTGCGGCGTTTGCCAATATTATAAAGAAGAAATTGGAAGCACAGAACCTATAGCGGAAGAGAAACTTTGGCAGCACATTACCGGCACGGAAAAAGAATAGAGTTGTGCAGTGATATATACCAGGAAAAGGAGTACTATATTATGGAAGAAAATCAGAATCAGCAGCAGGGTTATGGAAATACATCGGATAATAACCAACAACAGACCGATGGAAATGAGCAGACCACCGGAAATACTGGAAATTACGGAAACGAGCAGACCTATGGAAATACCGGAACCTACGGAAACCAGCAGCAAACCTATGGAAATACTGGAAATTACGGGAACGAGCAAACCACCGGAAATACTGGAAATTACGGGAACGAGCAGACCTACGGAAATGCTGGAAACTATGGGAACCAGCAGACGTATGGGAACCAGCAGACTTACGGAAATGCCGGAAATTATGGGAATCAGCAGACTTATGGAAATCAGCAGAGCTACGGGAACCAGCAGACTTACGGAAATACCGGAAATTATGGAAGTCAGCAGACCTACGGGAATCAGCAAAACTACAGTCAGCAATACGACAACCCACCTATTTACTATAATAACGGCAGTTTTACAACGCCGCAGCCGGTGCACGGTCCGGTGACAGATGTATTTTGCTACATTTTACTGGTGCTGATGCCGCTGCGTCAGATTTTAGGCATGATTAGTTCCGCCAGTGTTTTCGAATCCGTGGATTTAAGCTATTCGAGCATAATGAATGACTCTTATATGGCAGGCATCTACACGCCCGGATATATGGTAATGACGATTTTAAGCTATGTGCTTACCATCGGTTTTATCGTATTTATTGTGCTTGATATTGTAAAAATTTATAAACAGCATTATAAAATCACTGGGTTAGTATTATTTGCGATTTTCCTGACACCGGGCTATTATATCTGGCGGGCACATATTCTGGGAAGAAAAAAGACATTTCCTGTGATTTATACCGTATGCTACTCCCTGTTGGTGTTAGCTAGTGTAGTTTATACGATGTATCAGGCAATGGATATGTATATGGAAGTTCTTTATCTGTTGATGTAAAAAGAAGTGCAGCAAAGTGGCAAATAGATTAGGCTTGGTAGAGGGGACAGAGTATATGGAACAGAATCAACCGTATACATATGAAGAGAATACATTCAATAACCAGCAGAATCCAAATGGAACGACAGTAAACTATGGACAGACGAATTACAACAATCCTCCGGTTTTTTATGTCAATGGAAAATTTGTGAAACCGGAACCGCAGCACGGTCCAGTGAATGATATTTTTTGCCGGATTGTGATGGTAATTTTGATTGTGCAGCAATTTAGAAGCCTGTTTGCTTCAAAAACAGTATGTGAAGCGATTTTGAGATACTGTGGTTATGACAGCAGCATTGTTACAATACTTATCAGGAGTCACCAGGCAATGGTAATTCTTGGGTATCTGCTGTTTATTGCAATGGTTGTGTGCTTTTTTCTTGATATTTTAAGTATACAAAAACAACATTACAAGGTTACAGGATTAGTTTTATTCGCTTTTTTGCTGGTGCCGGGGTATTTTATCTGGCGGGCACATGTTCTGGGAAGAAAAAAGAAATATGCCGTCATTTATACTGTGTGCTATGTCCTGATTCTTCTCGGAAATATACTGATACATATTGTCCTGAAAACAAATGCTTTTAAGACTATTTACTGGTTATTGGTTTGACAGAAGAAATTTGAATGAGCAGCCTCCTTGTTTCATATATTAAATGGAACAAGGAGATTTTTTTATGGCAAGAAGACGAAAAAAAAGAGTGGGAAGAGGACTCTCTTTCCTGACAATTATCATACTGCTTCCGCTGCTGGTGACCATTGTCCTGCAGAATATGCAGTTAAATCGTTTGATGGCGGGGATGGGACAAGCCGCGAAAACTGGCGCCGGGGAAGTGGCAG
>JAGAIK010000647.1 GCA_017626625.1 Roseburia sp. | reverse complement strand
TACCAATGCCTTTGGAATCGGCATTGCCCAGGGAATTGCAACCCTGCCGGGACTGTCCCGTTCCGGAACCACGATTACCGCATGTCTGCTCAGCGGATTTAACCGGAATTTTGCCGTGAAATATTCTTTTATCATGTCAATTCCGGCAATTTTAGGCGCACTGGTACTACAGTTAAAGGATTTTAAAGAGATAAATGTGACGGGCACGGAAGTGGGCTACTATATTATCGGTATGATAATTGCGGCACTGGTGGGATATGTCTGCATCAAAACCATGCTGGTTATTGTGCGGAGAAAGAAATTTACCGGATTTGCCATCTACTGTCTGCTGGTTGGCGCACTTTCCATCGGCGGATATTTCTATATGGCATAATGGCGGAGAGCATCAGGAACGCCATTGGCGAAATGTTATGTGTAAAACAGCATAACATACCATGACCTGTCATGGTACAGATAGTTTGGAGGTTAAAAAGTTTGGCAGCAACGAGTAGTAAGAAAAATACATCAGCCAGAAAAAGGACAAGCTCTGGCAGAAAGGCAAGTACGGGACGTAAGGGAAATTCAAAAAAAAGGCAGGAGCCGGAGGAGGCATTTACCAGGGAAGTGGTGCTCTGGATTGTGGTAGCGGTGTCATTGCTTCTTTTCATCAGCAATTTCGGCGTGGGAGGAACCATCGGAAATGCCGTAAGCCGTTTCTTTTTTGGAATTTTCGGTCTGATTGCCTATATCTTTCCCATTGTATTGCTGGTGGGAACCTTTTTTGCCGTTTCCAACAAGGGAAATAAGGTGGCAGTGGTGAAAATCATCGCATCCTGTCTGTTTGTATTATTTTTGTGTATGCTGATTGAATTGATATCAGATAAAACAGAAGTCAAAACAGCGATGGAGGCGTATTATTACAGTTTTGAAACGAAATTCGGCGGAGGGCTGTTAGGAGGTTTCCTCGCCCATCTGCTGTATCCGGCGTTTGGCATGATTGGCGCATATGTAATTGATATCGTTGTTTTGATTATTTCTCTGGTATTGATAACGGAACGTTCCGCTTTAAAGGGAATGCAGAAAGGCGGAAAGAAAGTATACGAATCCGCAAAAGTCAGCAATGAACGCCACAGAGAACGGGTGGAACAGCGCCGGGAGGAACGGGAGCTGCGCCGGATGGACCGCAAGGTGGAGGGCGTTGCCGTTGATACCAGAATCGTCCCCCAGAAACCGGCAGGACGTTCGGAGGAAATCAGCGAGATACATATGGACAATGAAGTGGATTTGCCGGAGATAAAGGCAGAAAAACGAGTGACCCTGACGGCAAAGGGCAGCGGGACGCCTGCTTTCTCTGAGGAGGTTTTAGCTTCCTTTGCGGAACCGGATGTGAATGAATTAGAACCACAGATTGCCGGATATGCAATGGACGCGCCTTCCATGGAAGAACCGTTCATGAAAGAGCCTTCCGTGAAAAAAGCGGAGAGTACGCCGTTTATGGAAGAACCATCTGCAGAAGAGCCGTTTATGGGCGAAATTTCCATGGAAGAACCGCTGCCAGCGGACACTATACCGGAAGAGTCGGATATGGAACAGCTTCTTGCGGCAGAGGCACAGCAGTTTATGGAGCCTGCATTTGCCACGGAAGATAATCCCACGGAAGAAAGCGATTTTGAAATAAAACCGGAGGAAATGATACAGCCCCCGAAGGAATATCAATTTCCTCCAGTGGATTTATTAAAGAAAAACGAAAAACAGGCAGGAGAGTCCAAAAAGCAGTTACAGGAGACAGCCTCCAAGTTGCAGCAGACCTTAAAGAACTTCGGTGTCAATGTCACCATTACCAATATCAGTTGCGGTCCCACGGTTACCCGCTATGAGCTGCAGCCGGAGATGGGAGTTAAGGTCAGTAAGATTGTGAACCTTGCCGATGATATCAAACTGAATTTAGCGGCGGCGGATATCCGTATTGAAGCACCCATTCCGGGAAAGGCAGCCATCGGTATCGAAGTTCCCAACAAAGAAAATGTAATGGTATCTTTCCGGGAATTGGTGGAGGCGGAGGAATTTCAGTCCCATCCTTCGAAAATTTCTTTCTGCGTAGGAAAAGACATCGGTGGAAAAGTCACCGTGGCGGATATTGCAAAAATGCCCCACCTTTTGATTGCAGGTTCCACCGGTTCCGGTAAGTCTGTCTGTATCAATACCATTATTATGAGTATTCTCTACAAGGCAGACCCGAAGGACGTCAAATTAATCATGGTAGACCCCAAGGTGGTGGAACTCAGCGTTTACAACGGCATTCCGCACCTGATGATTCCGGTGGTCACTGACCCGAAAAAAGCGGCGGGAGCCCTGCGGTGGGCGGTGGCGGAAATGGATGACCGTTATCAGAAATTTGCCCAGACAAATGTCCGGGATTTAAAAGGCTACAACGCAAAAATTGAAAGCCTGCCGGATGTAGAGGGCGAAGCGAAACCGGAGAAACTGCCGCAGATTGTCATTATTGTGGACGAGTTAGCCGACCTTATGATGGTGGCTGCGGGAGAGGTGGAGGAATCCATCTGCCGTCTGGCTCAATTAGCCCGGGCAGCGGGAATCCACCTGATTATTGCAACCCAGCGGCCCTCCGTAAATGTCATCACGGGACTTATCAAGGCAAATATGCCAAGCCGAATCGCTTTCGCTGTGACTTCCGGCGTAGATTCCCGTACCATTTTAGATATGGTGGGGGCAGAGAAGCTTCTTGGAAAAGGAGACATGCTCTTTTATCCCCAGGGCATTCCAAAGCCCATTCGTGTACAGGGGGCATTTGTGTCCGACCGGGAAGTTTCTGATGTGGTAAACTTTATCAAAGAGGAAAACGGTTCTGTCACCTACAGTTCAGCAGTGGAGGAACACATGAACAATGCGGCTTCCGGCAATGAAACCATAAGCATCGATTCAAACTCCGGCGGAGGAGACGGCAGGGACCAGTATTTTGCAGATGCCGCAAGGCTTCTGATTGAAAAAGAGAAAGGTTCTATCGGTATGCTGCAGCGCTATTTCAAAATCGGTTTTAACCGGGCGGCACGTATTATGGACCAGTTAGAGGAAGCAGGAATTGTCGGACCGGAGGAAGGCACCAAGCCAAGACGGGTGCTGATGTCCCCGGAACAATTTGAACAATATGAGGAAGAATATCTTTAGAGGAGGAGCATTATGAAAACAGACATTCAAATCGCACAGGAAGCCGAAATGCTGCATATCCGTGAGGTGGCAGCGCAGTTAGACATTCACGAGGACGAACTGGAGCTTTATGGAAAATATAAGGCAAAGCTCTCCGACGAATTAATGAAGCGGGTAGAAAACCAGCCGGATGGAAAATTAATTCTTGTGACAGCCATCAACCCCACTCCTGCAGGAGAGGGAAAAACCACCACCAGCGTGGGCTTAGGTGAGGCATTTGGAAAATTAGGGAAAAAAGCGGTGATTGCACTCCGTGAGCCGTCCTTAGGTCCCTGCTTCGGGATTAAGGGAGGCGCTGCAGGCGGCGGTTACGCCCAGGTGGTGCCCATGGAGGATTTGAACCTGCATTTTACCGGGGATTTCCATGCCATTACCTCCGCAAACAACCTGTTAGCAGCCCTGTTGGACAATCACATTCAGCAGGGAAATGAACTGGGAATCGACCCAAGGCAGGTGGTATGGAAACGCTGTATGGATATGAATGACCGTGAG
>JAGAIK010000646.1 GCA_017626625.1 Roseburia sp. | reverse complement strand
TTCTCCTGTTTTCTCGTTTTTTCTCTCTTTTTTATATCTTCTGCCATTTTATACTTTTTTTAGATTTTTCTGGATTTATCCGCCACCATATGGCGCATCTGTTCTTTTACGGTCTTATTTCCCTCGCTCCACAAAAGCTTTAACGCCCTGGAAAATACCTTCTGTGTTTCTTCCGGCAGCTTGCTCTTTGCCTTCATCAGCTCCTGCACCGTTTTCCAACCGCTGTGATAAAAATCGTCCACCGTCTTAATCTGCGCTTCCTCAAGCATACCGAACACGGTCTCCACAATCTGCCCCCGCTCCTCCTCCTTCAGTTGAGAAAGCCACGCCTTCATGGTTTTATCCAGCAGAATACTCTGTGCCGCCACCGCTTCGGCATAGACAAAGCTGGTGCCGAGCACCTCCCAGGACATGGCATCATGCTGCTGAATGCCGCTTCCGGTACTGCGCACCACCTTAAATTCCTCCTGGTGTTCTAAAAGCATTCCCACGATGGAGGATTCCGGTAAAATCGTGGTGATTTTCGGCAGCATTTCCCGGTAGGCTGAACTTTCCATCATTTCCTTTGACACACCGGGACCGTCGTTGCTGTATACCTGCACAATCCGTTCCTTTATCTCCTTCCGGCAGTTGACCGCCGCATAGACAGACAGATTTCCGCCCTTAGAATGCCCTCCTACCCGTATCACCTCATAGTGGGAATCCGCCATCTGATTCAGATATTCCACTGCCTTTACCTGTCCCGGCGTTGTGGACAGATAGCCCATGTTAAAATCCTCCCGCCAGCCCACAATGGTGCTGTCTGTCCCGCAGAAGGACACGTAAAGGCTGCCGTCCTCTAAGGTGACGCAGACCACGGAAAACTGGGACTGTTCCTCGTCGCTGATGTCATTCACATAGCCGGAAAGCTGTATTTCGGAAAAACGCCTGGTCTGCGCCATTTTTTTCATCACAAACGCCGCCATTTTCGTCATGGAAACCCTCGCCATGATTTCCTCCTCCGTATGAGTCTCAAAAAAACGCTCCGACGCCTCTTTTAAGGTAATTTTCCCCCCGCTGCCCGGTTCCGGCACAATGCCCGTAAAATCCACATAAACCAACTGGGCTAAAATAAGGTTATCCACCTCGTTAAACTCCGACGCCCCTAAGGATAAGTCTCCCCTCCAGTCCAGATAATCCATGATATTTGCCATAGCCTCTCTCCTTTCGCCAATCCATGTTTTTTCTTCTATTCTCCATCTGCTGCTTTCTATACCTACTGCTTTCCATGCCCACTGCCTTCTATCCCTGCTGCTTTCCATACCTGCTGCTTTCCATGCGTTCAGCGGCAAAAAACACTGTTTTCTTTCAGGAAATCAGTCCATAATGCAGCAGACCGTTATAAATGCCGTCCTCATCAATGGCAGTGGTCACATATTCCGCCGCTTCCTTTGCCTCCTTCGTCCCGTTTCCCATGGCGATGCCGTGCGCCACAAAGGAGAGCATTTCCAAATCGTTTGCGCTGTCCCCGAAGGCATAGGTATCTTCCCTCCGCACGCCTGCCAGACGGCACATCTGCGCTATTCCCGTGGCTTTGGAGTAGCCCTTTTTCCCAATCTCCACAAGCCCCTCCGCCTGGTGTATGATGGCTTCAAAGTTCTCTCCCAATTCCCGGCAAAACTGCTCCATATCCGCAGTTCCGATGACGGCGCTCATTTTATTGACCTCATAGCATTCTGTCCCGCTTATGGGCTTTACCGCCCCTCCTAAGACCTCCCGCAGATGTATCACATAGGGGTCCTCCTTAAATTCTGTCTCGTCCACATAGATATACTCCGGTCCTTCTAACACCACGGGCATTCCATGCT
>JAGAIK010000645.1 GCA_017626625.1 Roseburia sp. | reverse complement strand
GGCTGTCACGGCTCTTGCCGATGGCGTCAATCTCATCAATAAAAATGATACAGGGTGCCTGCTTCTGCGCCTCCTTGAACAAATCACGAACACGGGAAGCACCCACGCCCACGAACATTTCCACGAAATCAGAGCCTGCCAGAGAGAAGAACGGCACCTTTGCCTCCCCTGCCACTGCCTTTGCCAGAAGAGTTTTACCGGTTCCCGGAGGTCCCACCAGGAGGGCTCCCTTCGGCAGCTTCGCACCGATTTCCTTATAGCGTCCCGGATTGTGCAAAAAGTCCACTACCTCCTGCAAAGACTCCTTGGCTTCGTCCTGCCCTGCCACGTCCTTGAAAGTAACTCCGGTCTGTTTTTCCACATAAACCTTTGCAGTGCTTTTCCCCACGCCCATGGCTCCGCCGCCCATACGGCGCATAAGGAATCCCAGCAGAATCCAGATAAGCGCCAGCGGTATCAGATAACTTAAAATGCTGTAAATCCAGGTGGAGGTATTGTCCGGTATCACACCGTAAATCTCCACACCTTTTTCCTTCAACAGCGGGAGCAAATCCTCGTCTGCAACCCTGCCGCAGTAATAGGTGGTCTGGTACGCCCGGTTGGCATTTTGATTTTCAGAAACCGGGGTAATGGTAATCTCATAAGAGCCAATCTCCACGGATTCCACTTTTCCCGCCTCTACCATGTCAAGAAACTCCGTGTAGGAAATCTCCTGGGTGCTCATCTGGTTAAACTGGTTTGTCACCATGCTCATAATAAACAAAACCACGAGGGAAACTAAAATAAATGCCATGATAAGCTGCCCGTTGCGGTTGTCCTTGCCGCCGCTGCCGCCTCCATTTCCGCCATTTCCGCCGCCGTTTCCGTTATTATTATAATTGTTATTTCCATTGCTATAATTATTCGGTCCCTGATTGTCCATAAAGTCTTTATCCTTTCCACAGTTGCAGCCTAAACCGCAGCCGGATTTTATTTTCTTATTGTATAGATTCTTACGAATTTCTACTTTATTATATTGAAAAGACGCTTTAAAAGCAATACGCAGTTGATGAACTTTTCTTGTTATTTCTAAAGTTTTTATAAATTTCCTAATTTCTTTTTTATATTTTGCTGGATTTTAGCAAGACTTAGTTGTATACTATATTGGTTATAGCGTGTTGTGTGACAGCACATTCTTGTTTTCAATTTACATTTTTTATAAATATCATTGAGGAGGATAACCCTATGCCTGTAAAATACGTCTTTGTCACCGGCGGTGTTGTTTCCGGTCTTGGAAAAGGTATCACGGCTGCTTCCCTTGGGAGGCTTTTAAAGGCCCGTGGCTACAAAGTGACCATGCAGAAATTTGACCCTTACATCAATATCGACCCGGGAACCATGAACCCCATTCAGCATGGTGAGGTTTTCGTAACAGATGACGGTGCAGAAACTGATTTAGACTTAGGACATTATGAACGTTTTATTGATGAAAGCCTGACAAAACAGTCCAACGTAACCACCGGAAAGGTTTACTGGTCTGTTCTTCAAAAGGAGCGCCGGGGCGATTTCGGGGGAGGCACGGTTCAGGTAATTCCTCATATTACCAACGAAATCAAGAGCCGTTTCTACCGCAACTTTACCTCGGACGAGACCCACATCGCCATCATTGAAGTGGGCGGCACCGTGGGAGATATTGAGAGCCAGCCCTTTTTAGAGGCAATCCGGCAGTTCCAGCATGAGGTAGGACGGGAAAATGCCATCCTCATTCATGTTACCTTAATCCCTTACTTAAAGGCCTCCGGCGAATTAAAGACCAAGCCCACCCAGGCAAGCGTAAAAGAGCTTCAGGGAATGGGGATTCAGCCGGATATCATTGTCTGCCGTTCCGAGAAACCTCTGGAGCAGAGCTTAAAGGACAAGATTGCCTTATTCTGCAACGTTCCAAACGGCAACGTCTTACAGAACCTTGACGTGGAATATTTATACGAAGCGCCTCTGGCAATGGAGAAAGAGAATCTCGCTAAGGTTGCCTGCAAGGCTTTACATTTAGAATGCCCGGAACCGGATTTAAAAGACTGGGAAGCAATGGTAGATGCCCTGCGCCATCCAAACAAAGAGGTAAAAATTGCCCTGGTTGGAAAATATATTGCGCTGCATGACGCCTATATTTCCGTCGTGGAAGCCTTAAAGCACGGCGGTATCGCAGAGCGCACCACCGTAGATTTGCACTGGATTGATTCCGAGGATTTAAACGAGGATAATGTGGAGGAAGTGTTAGGTGATATGGCAGGTATCATCGTTCCCGGCGGTTTCGGTTCCCGCGGCGTGGAAGGCATGATTACCGCAGCAAAATATGCCCGGGAACACAAAGTTCCTTATCTGGGTCTCTGCCTTGGTATGCAGGTTGCCATCATTGAATTTGCAAGACATGTCTGCGGTTTCAACGACGCCCACAGCGTGGAGCTTGACCCTAATACCACCCATCCGGTCATCGCTTTAATGCCGGACCAGAACGGAGTGGAGGATATCGGCGGCACCCTAAGATTAGGTTCCTATCCCTGTGTCTTAGACAAGACCTCCAAAGCTTATGAGCTTTACGCCGCTGAGGAAATCCATGAGAGACACCGTCACCGCTACGAAGTAAACAACGATTTCCGTGCCGCTCTGACAGAAAACGGCATGAAACTCTGCGGCACTTCCCCGGACGGAAGAATTGTGGAAATGATTGAAATTCCGGACCACCCATGGTTCCTTGCCACCCAGGCTCACCCGGAATTAAAATCCAGACCCAACAGACCGCACCCGCTGTTTAAAGGATTTGTGGAGGCTGCGGTTAAGAATAGTCTGAAATAAATAATATTTCTCAAAGATGTAATGATAAAAAAACAAAGTGCGTAAGTTTATCAAAAAAACTTACGCACTTCCGAAAAGGCGTTCAAATGAGTGCTTTTTCTGTTTTTTGAGATTATTACATTTTGCCCCAAACAACCATCTTATTCAAACGCTATTCCGCAAAATAAGCATCCACCCCATTAGCAATCCCTGTCACAATCTTATTCTGGTAATCCTCCGTCGCCATCAGCAAATCCTCATTCGCATTAGACATATACCCCATTTCCACAATGGTCACAGGAACCTGGCACCAGTTAATGCCGCTCATGGTATCCGTCTCCCACACCTTCTCTTTTTTCGCCCCTGTCTCCGCACAAAGACCGTCCAACACCGCCTCCGACAATTTTCTGGAACTGCCGTAAATATTAGAGCAATAAGGATTAGACGCCGTCGGACAGATAGTCATCGCCCCGTTTGCAGCGCTATTGGTACTGCCATTGGCATGAATACGAAGAAAGGCATCCGCATTATTATTATTGGCAATCGCCGCCCGCTCTGCATTACTGATATTTACATCATTCGTGGTACGCACCATAATCACCTGATACCCCCGGTTTTTTAACTCCTGCTCTAATTTTAAAGAAACCTGTAACGTCAGTTCATACTCCGCCAGCCCGCTTGCCACACCAGAAGTACCGGAAGCCACCTTCGCCTTCATCTCCGACGCTCCCGGTCCTATCGGCTCTTTTTCACTGTTTCCCTTCCCCTGATGCCCCGCATCAATTACCACTAATTTTCCCGCTGTATTCTGCTCCGGTGCTCCGGAATTATCAGCAGTTTCTCCCGCTGCCGAAACCGCCGCCGTTTCTTCCGTTTCCTTTTCGCCATTCCCCTGGTCTGTGTCAGCATTTTCCGTTATCTCCGTCCCACTGTTCTCCCTTTTCCCAGTAGCCACCTCCGTCGTCTCCACACCACCAGCAGTTTCCGTCATCTCCGTCGTCTCCACACTGCCAACAGTTTCCGCAGTTTCCGTCCGGTCCATATCGCCAACCTCCTCAGCCCCCGCTAATGCTTCCGCAGTTTCCGTATCACCGTCAACTACATCTCCCCTCAACTTCTCCGTATCCTCCCCCGCTATTGTTTGCACTTCCTCCGTTGCACCTGTCTCCGTTACCTGCCATTCCTGTTTCTCCTCCCCCTGTACATCATCCTTC
>JAGAIK010000644.1 GCA_017626625.1 Roseburia sp. | reverse complement strand
TTCTAGCCAGATGGTAATTCCTCTGTCCTCGAAAGAACTGAGTTCTAAATAAAGTTTTTCTAAATGTTCATTTTGCAATGCTTTATCCCCCGTATTGTATACTTACCAAAAGGAATCCGTCAGTTACCATGTGATATATTCTGGCGGGTGGCAGTCTGCTAATCCCCTGTAGCAGAGAAAAAAGTAAGCTGTAGAAGGTTATTCTAATAACTCCTGCAGGATAGAAAAAATCTCTTTCTCTATCCGGAATGGATTTTGGATGAACGGGACGCTGCGGAGGATTATGTGATATTGTCCGGAAAGCTCACGCAGTGTCTTAGGCTTTCCCATTTCCATAAGATACAAGAACCCGTCTCCTGAAGCTGTTTTTTGTGTAATCTGGGTTAAGGTTTTCCGGAACTTGTCCATTTTCCAGGGCGCAGGATTCCCAATGACGATTTTTCTGTCACAGCGGAGCAGCTCCGAAAGGTCGGCTTCCTCTGTGCTGCCAAGGTCTAAGATAAGATAACGGTAACCCTGGTTTAAAAGGCAGGGAAGCTCCTTAACGGAGGCATTGGGATAATAGTCAACATCATAAATGCGAAAATAAGAGCGGCAACTGTTTTCTGCCTGCCGGAAGGTAAGCTTGCCCTCCGTCATAAGAAAACGAAGCTCATCTCTTCCGTGAAATTCGATACAGGCAGTTTTTGCGCCTAACTTAGAGCCGCATAAATTTGCCAGTGCGATGGCTAAGTGAGTCACGCCGGAGCCGGGGCAACAGCCCATAATGCCGACGGTCAGATGTGTTTTTGTCCCGTTTCCACCAATGCCGAAAATGAAGATGCACCTCCTCTCTTTGTATGATTTGCAGAATAAGCCGTTCTTTTCTTCCGCCCGCATGAAATGGATTGCGGTCGAAAGGAAAACAGTAGACGCGGTTTTTTAATTGTCTGGCGTATTTTTTTGCAGCGATTTTGTTATCATAATTACAGACAAAAATCAGTTTTTTCTGTGAAGCAAGCGTTTTGGCAAGGGTGAGGGCAGCGGGAATGTCCCAGAGACTGCCGCTCATGACAAGAAATACAAGCTCATTGTCCTCCTGCTGTAAAAATTCTTCCGTGCAGGTTCCATAATCCCGGACCCAAATGGCGTCTTCCGGCAATGGATTTTCGATGCCGTCCCCGTAAGAAGGGAGCCCGGCAAAATCCTTATAGCGGAAGATACCCTCCCGCTCTTTCCAGAAAAGGCTGCCCTCTGTCATGGCAGCAACGCTGTCGGAATGGTCCATCGACAGATAGACGCTTCGTTTCTTTCTCCGGTTCAGAGTACTGACAAGTGATACTGCAAAATGTGTTGCGCCTGCTCCGGGTCTGCTCCCGAGAACGGCTATTTTTGTGATGAGATGTGAAGTAGACTGGCACGCCGTATCTGTGGCGTTTCTCTGGGCAGAAAGAGATTTCCCTGCCTCAAGAAGCGCATTTTTTAAATCTGCGGCTGTCTGATACCGCTTCGTTTCCGAAGCGGCGCAGGCTTTTTGTATGACGTGAAACAGTTCTGGGGAACAGGGGGTGTCTAAGGCGTCTGCCATAAACAGAAGCACCTTTCCGAGGCTGTAGATATCTGAAGCCGTGCCTACTGCACGCCCCAGACATGCCTCCGGCGCCGCAAACCCGTCTGTTCCATAAGTTTGGATAATTTTTCCGGAACCGGTAATAAATGAAGCAATGCCAAAATCGACTAATTTTATCTGATTTCCACATAATATAATGTGCTCCGGTTTTAAATCCTGATACAGGATAGGGTATGGAGACAAATGATGCAGATAATCGAGAATGCCGCAAAGCTGAATGCCATATTCAATCATCAGTTCCTGTGATATGTTTTTCTGATGGAGAATAAAATCCTCCAATGAGTCACCCTGGATAAATTCTTCGACCATATAAACAAAGTCGTTGTCTTCGTCGATATCATAAATAAGGGGGATACCCGGGTGATTAAGAGTTTTCAGAAGGTTCGCCTCTGCAAGAAGGCTGCCACTGAAAGAGACAGAAGATTTATCTGCTGCATTGCTGCAGGGCGCCGTGCTTTTGGGGATACACTTGATGGCGCGGTAAACCTCCAGTTTCAGATGTCTGGCAAGATAGACGGTACTGCTGCTGCCAGTACCAAGAACCGTAATGATACGGTATTTGCCGAACAAAATTTTTTCTTCTATGCGATACCGCTCCTTTCGGGGCGTGTCAGTTTCGCATCTCACGCATATTTTATAACATGGATGGCTTTAAAATGCAACGATTTTTGTAAACTTTGTATATTTTTCACAAAAATGCAAGGAAATTTTAACGGAAAACATGGTTTAGAAAGTTTTAATCAATGGTATACTTTACATCACACAGGCATTTGATTATAATAGATGTACAGTTTACAAGGTTTTCCGGATGAAGGAAGTGAATGTATGAAAATAGAAAAAGTAAATGATAACCAGATTCGTTGTACTTTGACGAGAGAGGATTTAGCAGAGCGCCAGATTAAGCTCAGTGAGCTTGCCTACGGTACGGAAAAGGCGAAGATGCTGTTTCGTGATATGATGCAGCAGGCTGCTTATGAGTTTGGGTTTGAGGCGGACGATATACCGCTTATGATAGAGGCCATTCCACTGTCAGCGGATACCATTATCCTGGTAATTACGAAAGTAGAATATCCGGAGGAGCTTGATACACGTTTTTCAAAATTTTCGGAACCGGATGCGGAGGATATGTACGAGGACGTGATGGCAGGCGGTTTTCCGCCGTTGTCCGAGGGCGCAGACGATATTTTAGGGCTGTTCCGGCGGCAGGCGGAATTAGAGGCGGCAGAGGATAAAGAGGAAGAACAGGGAGCCCGTTCCTTAAGAAGCGGAGACAATCAAAAAGAGGAAATGCCGGTAAATGTACTTGTAGACATTACGAAGCTTTTTGTTTTCCAGGATTTATCAGAGATTACCCGTCTTGCCCGTGTGCTGAAGGGATATTATACCGGAAATAATGATTTGTACCGGAACGAACAGAACCGGAGCTATTATCTTCTGGTGAGTAAGAGCAGCCAGTCGCCGGAGACGTTTAACAAGGTGTGCAATATTCTTTCCGAATATGCCAGCCAGCAGACTTACACGCCGGCAGCCGGAGCGTTCTTTAAAGAACATTTTAAAGTGGTTTTAAAAGGGGATGCGCTGCAGACCTTAGCGGAATTATAGGGAAAAAGGAGATTGTTAAGGCAGTCTCCTTTTTTGTACAAAAAAAGAGACTGTTTGAAACAGTCCCTCATTTTACGGAAAAACTTATGCAAGATCCTTGGCAAGGAAATCGTTGATTTCGTTTACCAGGGCGTCCGGCTCAATGCCGTGAACCATAGCAGCCTCTTCGATAGTTTCCATCTGGGAAGACGGGCATCCGAGACAGTGCATTCCGATATTTAAAAGAATGGGTGCGATATTCTGGTCAATCTGAAGTAATTCACCAATCATGGTTGATTTTGTTACCTGTGCCATTTTTTCATTTCCTCCTTATTTGGTGTAGCAGGGCTTGTACCAAAAGTATGCCCATAACGTGGTAATTATAATATGAATCCTGTAAAAATGCAAATCCTTCCTGATACATTTTTCAAAATTGCCCCTTTAGCGAAAGGAAAAGAAGTCCGATATATAAAACAGAGATTAGGACAGGGAACGTCGATAAAACTGCATGGATGCGCAAGCAACGATAGATAGGATAGAAGGAGAACGGCAGTATGAGAATTAATTATAATGTGTCAGCGGCGATTGCCAATAAACATTTACTTGGGATTGAGGATAATCTCAGCACGGCGATGGAGAGGCTTTCCTCCGGTTTGAAAATCAACCATTCCAAGGACAATCCGGCAGGCATGGCAATTTCCAGCAAAATGCAGGCGCAGATTGACGGCTTAGACCGTGCATCCCAGAACGCTTCTGACGGTATTTCCGTAATTCAGATTGCGGACGGTGCATTGAATGAAACCACCAGCATTTTACAGCGTATGCGGGAGCTTTCCGTGCAGGCGGCCAGTGATGCCACCATGACCCCGGCGGACCGGGAGGCGATTCAGAAAGAGATATCTTCCCTGAAGGAGGAAATCAACCGGATTTCCAGGGATACCGAATATAACAGCAAGACTCTGTTAGACGGTTCCCTTGACACCAGAGTTTATGCACAGCACGCTTCAAGGATTGATATTTCCGACCATGTGGCTGCGGGGCAGTACCAGTTAGAGATTACGGCAGCGGCAACCCAGCCGGATTCCGTGACGGCAGCAGGAAATTTTAACGACGATGCCACACAGATTGGACAGTCGGGAACCCTTGAAATCAATGGCTCCAAGGTGGATATTTCAGAGACGGATACCTTAGCGGAAGTATATGAGAAAATCAGGACAGCCGCGGAATCCGGAGAGGTGACAGTGGACAGGGACGCAGCCAGCGGCGAGCTGACCTTTACGGC
>JAGAIK010000643.1 GCA_017626625.1 Roseburia sp. | reverse complement strand
CTGCAATCTGCCTGTTATCATTCATTGCATTTGCAATCTCGTCAATATCTTTCACCAAATCGGAAGTGTTAGCGGCAACATTGGTCGCCCCGTTTGCACTCTCGTCCACGGCGGAGTTAATGCCGTTGATGGATTCCGTAATGCTGCCCATGAGCCGTTTCAGGTTATCGGACATGTCATTAAATCTGGTGACAATCTCATTGATATGAATTGCGTCCTCATTGTACTGTTTTCCTGCGCTTACAAAGCCCTCATAGTCCGGAAGAATATTTTCATTGATGTAATTTACAATGGAATTTGCGCTGTCTGTCAAATCCCTTACAGCCTCCACTACCATGTTGTTGATGGTCTGGATGTTGTTTGCCGCCTCCCTGCTGGAATTTGCCAGCTGGCTGATTTCATCTGCCACAACGGCAAAGCCTCTGCCTGCCTCTCCTGCCCTTGCCGCTTCGATGGAAGCATTCAGGGACAACAGGTTCGTCTGACTGGAAATACTTAAAATCTCATCGGTCAGGTCATTGACACGGTCAACGCTCTTGCTGCTCTCAATCGCCTGTTTTAATTTGTCAATAATATCGTTGACGACATTGCTGGTATTCTGCCGGTTCTCAACGGCGTTCTTTTCAAGATTTTCTGCACGTTTCTGCATTTCTTCCGCATAGTTATACATTCCCTGGGACTCCGTGGAGAGCTCTATAATATTTTCATCCACCGTATCCACATTTTCTTTGATGTTGGTAATGGCGGAGGAAATTTCTTCCATGGATGCCGATAATTCTTCCATCACGGCGGAAATATCGTAAGAGTTACTGTTTGCCGTGGACACCTTATCTGATACCAGATTTACAATGGTGCCTAACTGACCAGAGCTGGCGTTAATCTGTCCCATAATATTCTGCAAAGTTTCAATAAAGGTGTTAATCCCCGCTGCAAGCGTGCCGATTTCGTCGGTACAGAAGCACTGAACACGCTTTGTCAAATCTCCCCTGCCCTCTTCAATCGTGGCAATTACTTCACGGAGCTGTTTATTGATATTGATTAAACGCTTGATTGCCCACTTCCAGGAAATGTACACTACAAAGACGAAAATCAGGACACTCAGCACGCAGAAAATAATCGTAGTCTGCTTTGTCGCATTATACGTCTTATTCTGGCGCACCACGGCAAGGTCCATATCCGACTTATTCTTTTCGCTCATTTTTTCTAATTCCGCCGTAAGAGCCGTGCCTGCCTCTTTCAAATCCACATTTGCCAATGCAGCCGCATCTTCTTTCTTACCGTTGGCGCTGTAATCGAGAATCGTGTCATAAATCGTCAGATAGTTGGCATAATGCTCCTCAAATTGTTTAAAACTGGCTGTCTCGTCATCCGTCACAAGCGTACTCTCAATCTGACCGCACAAAGTGCTGATTTCAGATTTTAAATTATCCGCTTCCTGCTCTAATTCCCGCTGTAAATCTGCATCTGTCGCCACGATATGAGCAAAAGCCACACGGCGCAGCGTCTGGTAAGAGGTTGCCACATCGCCAAACTGTTCGATTTTCTGTGCGTATACGCCGGAAATCTCTTCACTGCCCTGCATAATCTGATTGGCGCTCTGCAGACTGGAAATTCCCAGTGTCAGAGTCAGGATTCCCAAAAGAGCCACCGGAATCAAAATCTTATACCTGATGCTTAAATTTTTTAGAAACATTGTCATATTTGTTCTCTCCTCCTCTTTCGTTTCCCTTTTTATTAATCAGCGGTCTGCCCGCCATATTAATCACTTAAAATTTTATCAGAAACCGTCCCTTCTGAAATTCGCAATTCGCGGTTTTTTCGATTTCTTCTTGTTTCTGACATTTTTCTGTGTTACACTGTGTCTACGCAGTTTTTAAGCCTTTAGGGCTTTGCTTTCCCAGTTTTCTGCCCTGACAGATACGCCTTTCTCCTGTCTTTCAGGAGGTCTAATGACATATCAGGAATTTAAACAGCACATCGTAACCCATTTACAGCAGGAACTTACCCCTGCCGCAAGAATTTCCATTCAGGACATCATCAAAAACAACGGCATCCACTTAGACGGTCTGACTGTCTTTACAGAAGGATGCAACATCTCTCCCACAATCTATCTGAACTATTATTACAGTCAGTACGAAAAGGGACGTTCCCTTCCGGAAATTTACCGTGACATCCGAAATGCTTACCAGGAAAATAGTCCTAGTATTAATATCGACATTTCCTTCTTTACTGTTTATAGCAAAGTGAAATCCCGTATCATTTTTAAGCTGATTAATTACCAGCGCAACCGGGAACTCTTAAAAAATGTACCCCATTTCCGTTTTTTAGATTTAGCCATCGTCTTTCACTGCCTGGTGAAATCAGACGACAGCGGCACCGCTGCCATTCTGATTCAAAACCGTCATCTGTCCCTTTGGGATATTACAAAGGATGACCTCTATGCCCTTGCCATGTCAAATACCCCCGCATTGCTGCCCTATGACCTGCGCAACATGAGCGACGTCCTAAAAGAGCTGCTTTTAGAAGACCAGCTTCTTCCCGGTGAACTTTCTTTCCGGGAGTCTTTCCCTATGTAAGTGCTGTCAAACCGCAGCAAGCTCCATGGCTGTGCCTGTATCCTCTATCCGAATCTGCTGTCGGATTTTTCCCGCCGCTTAGGCTGTGACCTGTATCTTTTGCCCAGCAGCATTCATGAAATTTTAATCATCCCTGCAAATCAAAACGGTACCTATGAGGAATTATCTGAAATGGTGCGGGAAGTCAATGCCACCCAGCTTTCCAGAGAAGAAATCCTGTCTGACCACG
>JAGAIK010000642.1 GCA_017626625.1 Roseburia sp. | reverse complement strand
CGGGTTATGAGGATATTAGAGGAGGGCGGTGTGACGACAGATTTTCGCTCTGTATGGCTGCTGGTATTTTGGGGCAGACTGACCATGGGCGGCATGATTCTGACACCTATGACAAATCATCATATGATGCACTTGCCGCCATGTTTCAATCATCTGCCGATTTTAGATTAGCGTTTTCGTTCGTCAGATTTTTAACCCACAGGTAACGATTGTAACGGTGACGGATGAATGGCAGCTTGACGATTTCGTCCAGACCCATCACTACATAGACAACCATCACAGACCAGTGAAAGGCAAAGCAGCCCAACAATGCAAGCGGAATGGCAAAGCACCAGGTAGCAAAAAACACGCTGATAGCGTCATATTTACTGTCTCCGCCAGCCGGAAATACGCCGCAGGTTATGATAGTGTTATAAGCATAAGCAAACATATATGCCGCACTGAAAATCAACATTTGAATCAAATAGCGTTTCGCAGCAGGCTCTAGCACATAAAATACATAGACCAACGGTCCAACGATGCAAATAAGTCCAATATTTATCAGACCGCTCCAGAGAGCAACACGCCAAAAGCGTTTGCCATACTGCTTTGCTTTTTCCAATAGATTCTGTCCAAGAAGCTGACCAATCATTATTCCGGCACCGGCAGACAATCCCTGTGTCAGGCATTGAACCAGTTGCTGTGCAACACTCGTAACAGAGTTTGCCGCTGTTGCGTCTGTACCAAGATGACCGAGGATAAAAGAGTGCATAGTCATGCTCAACCCCCAGGATAAACTGCTTGCCAGCATTCCCGGAATGATTTTCCAGGCATCCTTTTCAAATTGTTTTGAGAAAAAGAATAGTGTATTTATTCCCAGATGAACCTCCTGTTTTCTCTGCGCCCAAACCAGACACCAGATAAGTGCAACGGCTTCCACAGCAATCGTTGAATAAGCCGAGCCATTCGGACCAAGTGATGGAACGGGTCCTATGCCGTAAATCAGAAAGAAATCAACGGTCATGTCCACAAGGACGGTCACTGCGGAAATCCATACACTCAGCCTTGCAAAATTCGTTACCTTCATCATCATTAGGAAACACTGCGAGATTCCTGCAAACAAATAGGAAAAACTTACAATTTGCAGATATCCCGCACCGATTCGGATAAGTTCATTTTCCAACGTGAAAATAGTCATAAGTTTTTCCGGTATGCAAAACGCCAGCAGGAAAAAAACAAAAGAGATGATAGCAACATAACGAACTGCCATTCCCAGAAATCTTTTGGCGTTGAGATAATCTCTTTTTCCCCAATACTGCGCAATCAAAACACCGACAGAGCCAATGACAGCCCCATGGAATAACGACATCACAAAAGAAATCTGGTTCGCAAGCGAGACTGCAGCAATTGCGTCCTGCGTCAGCCTGCCGAGCATCAGCGCATCCGATGCTCCAACAAGGGCGGTGAGTAAATTTTGTAAAGCAAGCGGAATAGCCAATGTCAGCAATTCTTTGTTGAAACTTCTTTTTTCATCTACATTCACGTATATAAGCCTCCTGCAAATCCCGATTTATCTCTCGTTACTATGCAATTATTTTAACATACGTCCATAACCTTTACCATTTGTTTTTATGAGAAAGCAGAGTAGTTACCGTTGCTTCCATAAACTCAATGATTTTCTTAATTTTACAGAAACGGCCATCCGATTTGTAGAAAAACAGCAATCGTTTCCCGGTTTTTTCTCCCTCATTTTGACAAAATAAGAAGAAGAATGCAGTTATAATGACACCAGAGAGAACAGAAAAGGGGTGAGAGAGATTTATGTGTTCTACGCAGATGTGTTTCTTCTGCAAAATCTGTGCTTAGATTACGCAGCAGTTATGGGAAGTAATCTGCTGCTAAAACGGGGAAAGGGCATTCTGCGTTTATTTACCGCATCGGCGCTCAGCTCTTTTCTGGGGCTTGTGCTGCTGTTAGCTGTCCGGGATATGGCGTGGTACCAATTATTGACGCATTTCGTGCTCAATACGGGAATGGTGTTAGGCTGCTTTGGCATCGGCACCAGGAAGCAGTTTTTGGAAAACTGGCTGGTTACATATTTTATGGTGCTGCTTCTTGGCGGAGGAATGGAATGGCTGCGGGAACAGGAAGTATTCTCACGGTATCATTTTATGCAGATACTCCTTGCAATGGTGCTTCTTTTTTCGGCAGTGGCTTATCTGGTTCAGTTTAAAGCCTTCGGAAACCATATTTTCCCCGGCAGTATCCAAAAAGACATACGGCAGATAAAAATCAGGGCGTACTGGGACAGTGGAAACCAGTTGAGGGACCCCTATACGGGAAAAGCGGTCAGCATTTTAAGCGAAGAAAAGGCAGCGGAGTTTATAGACGCAGGAAAAGACAACATTCGTTTGGTGCCTTACCGCTCCTTAGGAGAGCAGAACGGGCTTCTGCGGGTCACGGACATCGAGCGCCTGGAACTATGGCAGGGCAGCCGGAGGGTTGTCATAAAAAATGCAGCCATAGGGCTGGCGGAAAAAGGACTTTTTGAGGGAAAGGCTTACGATATGATACTTCACGCCTCTGTCTGCGGGGAAAATACGAAAGAAGATAAGATCGTTTTAAATAAGAGTGCCTTAGGGCGGTTTAGGGTAAAAAGAAAGTGAAAAGCAGGTGAATAGAGAGATGTACATAAAATTAAGAATGCCGGGAAAGGGAAATTTCTGGCAGGAGATGAGAAGTTTTTCCCTTTCTAAAATATTGTTTCGGGAGAAGGATGAGGTTCACTATATCGGAGGAGCAGAAATCCTGCCGCCTCCGTTGGAGTGTGAGGAAGAAAGCCGGTGTATTGAGCTGTTAGGCACCGAAGGGATGGCAGGAAGGGAATATGAGGCGCGGGAAAATGCCAGGAAACGGTTGATTGAGCACAACTTAAGGCTGGTGGTGTATATTGCAAAAAAATTTGACAATACCGGGGTGGGGGTGGAGGATTTGATTTCCATCGGAACCATTGGACTGATTAAGGCAATCAATACCTTTAATCCCAACAAAAATATTAAGCTGGCAACCTATGCCTCCCGCTGTATTGAAAATGAGATACTTATGTATCTCAGGCGAAACAGTAAGACAAAACTTGAGGTGTCGATTGATGAACCGCTGAATGTGGACTGGGACGGCAATGAGTTGCTGCTTTCCGATATTTTGGGGACGGACGAGGATGTGATTTACCGGGATATCGAGACGGATGTGGAGCGCAGGCTGTTAAAGGGAGCCATTGAAAAACTTTCCGGCAGGGAGCGTATGATTATCGAGCTTCGTTTCGGCTTGAACTCCTTAGACGGGGAAGAAAAGACGCAGAAAGAGGTGGCGGATATGCTGGGGATTTCCCAGTCCTATATTTCCCGTCTGGAAAAGAAAATCATGGTACGGCTGAAACGTGAGATTGTGCGGTTAGAGTAAAAATCTGCCTTTTGCTGCGGTCTGTTCCTGGCGGTGGTTTTCGCAGTCTGTCT
>JAGAIK010000641.1 GCA_017626625.1 Roseburia sp. | reverse complement strand
TAATATATATTTGACAGAGTGAAAAAATCACATATAATAGGAATATAATAGGAAAGAAAGCAGGGATAAGTATGCTGATAGGTTTTTCTGTAAGTAATTTTAAGTCGTTTAAAGAAACACAGAACATTTCGTTTGTAGCAAGTAAAATAGTCAGGCACAAGGAACATATTGTTTCACAAGGTAATCGAAAACTGCTGAAAAGCGGGCTGATTTTTGGTGCCAATGCAGGTGGAAAAAGTAATTTGATTGAAGCGGTAAATTTTTCCAGACAGATAATTATAAATGGACTTGAAAAAGTAAATCTTGATAAAAAATATTTTAGAATCAATAAAGAATATTATTTTCAGCCAGGAGTATTTGAGTATAGAATTTTGGCACAGGAAAAGGAATTTTCCTATGGAATCGTTATTTCTTATGATAAAAAAGAAATTATAGCGGAATGGTTGACGAGAATAGACGAAGATGGGACAGAGACGGATATTTTTAACCGGGAAGTAAATGAAGAAGGGGTAAGTTCTGTCAGTTCGGAAATGCTTTATGATACAGAAGAAGAGAACAATAGAATGAAGATTTATCTGGAGGACTTTGGAGAAAATATATCAGAGACATTTCGGAAAAAGACAATATTGGAAGATATTGCATTAAGGATTAATGATAAGCAGAATATTTTTGTGGAAATAACGAGTGTTTATGAGTGGTTTAAAAATATGATTGTTATTTTTCCAAACTCAAAATATCGAGGTTTAAATGAAGCAGCGGCAGATGATGATATGAGATTATTTTATTCAAAAGTAAGAGCATTTTTTGATACCGGAATAGAAACGGTTGAAAGCCAGAAGCAGGAAATGGATTTTGACAAAGTACTTCAGGATATCCCGCCAGAGGAAGCGCACCGGATTAAAATTGATATATCAAATCAGGTTTCAGAACATCCGGTTATGTTTAAAATGAATCAACAGATTTATATTTTGAGGAAGGATAAGACAGGAAACATTATCTATAATAAAATGCTGTTAAATCATGGAAATCAAAATGATTTATTTGAATATTCGGATGAGTCCGATGGAACAAAACGATTGTTTGATTTAATTCCTATATTCTATAAGGGAAGAAAAAATAATGTAATTTTGGTGGATGAGATAGACAGAAGTCTTCATACTAACCTGACAAAAAAATTTTTACAGATGTTTTATGAACTGATGGAAGATGAAAAGTGCCAGCTGATAGCAACGACACATGATTCTAATTTACTGGATTTGGATTTGCTGAGGCAGGATGAAATCTGGTTTGTAGAAAGACAGGAGAATCATAGTTCGAAGGTATATTCCTTAAATAAATTTAAAGCGAGATTTGACAAAAAGATTGATAAAGAATATTTACTGGGGAGATATGGTGCAATACCTATATTCGAGGAAGAAGAATTAAATCAGGAGATAGGATATGAAGAATAAGTACAGGCTGGCATCTTCAGCTTTTGAACGTGAGACGGAAGAGGAAAAAATAGAACTGCAAAAGATTTATTTTATATCCGTAGAAGGAAACATTACGGAAAAAGAATATTTAGAGGGACTTTCGTCTAACCGGGAGGAGCTGGGAATAAATGCTAAAGTCGATGTAGAGGTATTAAGGAGAGGAAAAAATGATACCAATAGTGCTCCGAAACAGGTACTTGAATTGTTAGAAGAATACATTCAATTAAGGCAGGTGGGACAGCAAAATTTATTAAATGATATACCGGAAGAATTTGTGGAACAATATGGTATAGATTTTATCCAATGCTATCTGGAAAATCCGGAAAGTATTGCCCGTAAAGAACGAAATAGATTTGTTACAGATTTGATGAAAATAGGTTATGATATAAATTATAGAAAATATCTGCAAAAGTATAACAATGAATTAGATGAATTTGCGATTTTAATTGACAGGGATATGCAGACCCATTCAGAAATCAGCATGAAAGAATGTATTGCTTATTGTTGTCAGAAAAAGCATTATAAATGTTACATTGCTAATCCATGTTTTGAATTTTGGTTGCTGCTTCATCTTTCCGATGTGAAAGAGGAATATAAGGACAGGCTGGAAGAAATAAGAGAAAACAGTAAAGTATCAGATAGTCATACATTTATCAGTAAAGAAGTGTCAAATAAGGCACATCACGGGAAAGGCGGGATAAATTTTAAAAAGAATTATCTGCCTAATGTGGAAAATGCAGTTGAACGGGCAAAAAAGTTTGCAAGTGATGAGGACAGTCTGATTGAGAATATTGGATGTAATCTTTGGAAATTAATTGAAAGCATGAAAAAATATGAGGTAGAGATATAAAAACATATCGTATGAAACAGAAAAAAGGTCAGGCATGAAATAATCATGTGCCTGACCTTTTGTTAGTTCACTTAACTGCCTGGTTAGAGTTTCAAGGAAACTTAGCCCTCGGCTAAGTTTCCTGTATAAAGCTGATAATATTTCCCTTTTTTCTCAATCAACTGGTCATGGTTTCCTCTCTCAATGACCCGCCCCTGCTCAAGCACGATGATACAGTCGCTGTTTTTGACCGTGGAGAGACGGTGGGCGATGACGAAGGTGGTGCGTCCCGCCATCAGCTTATCCATGCCGTCCTGCACGATTTTTTCCGTTCGGGTATCAATGGAGCTGGTAGCTTCATCCAGAATCAATACCGGCGGGTCTGCGATGGCAGCCCTTGCAATGGCAAGCAACTGGCGCTGTCCCTGGCTTAAGTTTGCCCCGTCTCCGGTCAGCAGCGTGTTGTAGCCGTCAGGAAGCTGGTGGATAAAGGTATCGGCGTTGGCGAGCTTTGCCGCTGCGATGACCTCCTCATCCGTGGCGTCCAGTTTTCCGTAGCGGATATTTTCCATTACCGTGGCGGTAAAAAGATGGGTATCCTGCAAAACGATGCCTAGGGAATGACGCAAATCATCCTTCTTAATCTTGTTGATATTGATGCCGTCATAGCGGATTTTTCCGTCCTGGATATCATAGAAACGGTTAATCAGGTTGGTGATGGTGGTTTTTCCGGCTCCGGTGCTGCCCACAAAGGCAATTTTCTGTCCCGGGGTAGCGTAGAGGTCCACGTTGTGGAGCACGATTTTCTCCGGGTTGTAGCCGAAGTCCACATCATCAAACACCACGTCTCCGGTCAGCTCCACATAGTCCACGCTGCCGTCTGCCTGGTGGGTGTGTTTCCATGCCCACAGCCCGGTGCGTTCGGTGGTTTCTGTAATCACGCCGTTTTCTTTTCTGGCGCGGACTAAGGTGACATAACCCTCGTCGGTTTCCGGTTCCTCGTCAAGGAGGCGGAAGATACGCTCAGAACCTGCCAGTGCCATAACGATGTTGTTTAACTGCATACTGAGCTGGTTGATGGGCTGGCTGAAGCTCTTATTAAAGGTCAGGAAGCTGGCAAGCCCGCCTAAAGTAAAGCCGCCGATACCGTTTAGGGCAAGGGCGCCGCCCACCATGGCGCAGAGTACATAGCTGATATTTCCAATCTGGGCATTGACCGGCATTAACACATTGCCGAAGGTGTTGGCGTTTTTGGCGCTCTCATAAAGGGCATCGTTTAAACGGTTGAAATCTTCCATACTTTGCTCTTCGTGGGTAAAGACCTTCACCACCTTCTGACCGTTCATCATTTCCTCAATGAAGCCATTGACCGTACCTAAGGATTTCTGCTGTTCAATAAAATACTTGGCGCTTAAGGAACCGATTTTCTTGGTGCAGAAAAGGGTAACGCAAATCATAGCCAGGGTGACTAAGGTCAGCGGAATATTTAACCGCAGCATACTGATAAAGACGCTGACGATGGTGATAATACTGTTTAAAAACTGCGGAATACTCTGGCTAATCATCATTCGCAGGGTATCGGTGTCGTTGGTGTAGATGGACATGATATCGCCGTGGGAATGCGTGTCAAAATATTTGATGGGCAGTGACTCCATATGGGTAAACATATCGTCCCGGAGATTGCGCAGCGTGCCCTGGGTTACATTGACTAAAATGCGGTTCTGGGCGTAGGCTGCGATGGCGCCAATCAGATAAAAGCACGCCACTCTGGTGATTGCTCTGGCAAGATTGGAAAAATCCGGGTCCGCCTGTTTCATCAGAGGGACAATATAATCGTCAATTAATGTCTGCATAAATAAGGTTCCCTGTACGCTGGCAAGTACGGAAATAAAAATACATACCACAACAACGGCACAGGAAATGGCATAATTTTTTAAGATGTAACGCAAAAGCCGCAGAAGAAGCCTGCCGGGGTTGGCTACCTTGGGGCGGGGACCCTGCGGACCTCTGCCTCTGGGGTCCTTCACTACTTTTGCATTCTGATTTTCATTTGGCATTAAGCAGCACCTCCTTCATCAAAATCACCGCCTCCGCTGGTCTGGGATTCGTAAACCTCACGGTAAATATCGTTGTTTGAAAGCAGCTCCTCATGGGTGCCTACGCCGTCAATCACGCCGTTGTTGAGCACCACAATCCGGTCTGCGTTCTGTACGGAGGAAATCCGCTGTGCAATGATAAGCTTGGTGGTATCGGGAATTTCCTCGGCAAAAGCCCTGCGGAGTTTGGCATCGGTGGCAGTGTCCACCGCACTGGTACTGTCGTCTCAAATCAAAATCTTCGGTTTCTTTAATAAAGCTCTGGCAATACAAAGCCGCTGCTTCTGTTCGCCGGAAACGTTGGTGCCTCCCTGCTCTATGTAGGTATTGTAACCGTCAGGGAACCGCTCAATAAACTCGTCGGCGCAGGCAAGGGCGCAGGCACGGCGGCATTCCTCGTCGGTGGCATCAGCGTCGCCCCAGCGGAGATTTTCATAAATCGTGCCGGAGAACAGCACATTGTTCTGAAGCACCACGGAAACCTCATTTCGCAGGGTATCCAAATCGTAGGAGCGCACGTCTTTTCCGCCCACGGAAACGCTGCCCTCATTTACGTCGTAGAGACGGCTGATTAAATTCACCAGAGAGGACTTAGAACTTCCCGTACCGCCGATGATTCCGATGGTTTCTCCCGAAGCAATGGAAAGATTGATGTCGGAGAGCACCGGGGTGTCAGAGGTCTTGTTGTAACGGAAGGTGACGTGCTCAAAGGTAATGCTGCCATCGGCAACCTCGTATTCCGGCTGCTCTGGATTTACAATGTCGCTTTTTTCCGTCAGTACCTCGCAGATACGCTCGGCGCTGGCAATACTCATAGTCAGCATGACGAATACCATGGAGAGCATCATCAGGCTCATCATAATATTCATGCAGTAGGTTAAAAGGCTCATCAGTTCCCCGGTGGTGAGGGTGCTGCTTACAATCATTTTTGCCCCCAGCCAACTGATGGCGATGATACAACTGTAAACCGTCAGCATCATTGCCGGGTTGTTAAAGGCGAGGATACCCTCTGCCTTCTGGAACATCTTGTAGATATTCTGGCTTGCTGTGGTAAATTTCTTTTTCTCGTAATCTTCCCGGACATATGCTTTTACCACCCGGATGGCAGAAACATTTTCCTGTACGGAGGCGTTTAAGTCATCATATTTCGGGAAGGCTTCGGTGAAATAGCGATGTGCGCTGATCGTGATAACTGCCAGAATGACGCCTAAGACAATAACTGCAATAAGATAAATGCTGGCAAGCTTCGGACTGATGAAAAACGCCATAATCATGGCGCAAATCAGGCTGAAAGGCGCCCGGATGCACATACGCAGCAGCATCTGGTAAGCATTCTGCAGGTTTGTCACGTCGGTGGTCAGTCTTGTCACCAGTCCCGCCGTGCTGAATTTGTCAATGTTGGAAAAGGAAAAGGTCTGAATATTTTCATACATTGCCCTCCTTAAATTCCGGGCAAAGCCGGTAGAAGCTTTGGCGCCGTATTTTCCTCCCATGAAGCCGGAGAAAAGGGAAACACACGCCACACCCACCATGCAGGCACCCATCACATAAATGTGCTGCATATTTCCGGCTTCCACACCGTCGTCGATGATAGATGCCATCATAAGCGGGATAATGGTTTCCATGATTACCTCTAAAATCATGAAAACGGGAGTCAGCAGGGAATCCTTTTTAAATTCCTTAATCTGTGCTCCTAAGGTCTTTAACATGAAATCACATCCTTCTTCATAAATTTTTGTTGATTTTTAATTGTTAGTATGCTAACAATATAGTTATAATGGATAAAAAAAATAATGTCAACGACTATTTTATGTAATTTCATAAAACAGGTGTATGATTATTTTATTTGAGATAAAGTTTCTGCCGTATGTTCAGGAAACAGGGGGCAGGGAAAAGAGGAACGAATTATGCAAGTAAAACCCAGTGAAACCATTGGCTATCAGATTCGTCTGATTCACAACCAGATTCATAAAAGAATGGAGGCAAAGCGGAAAGAAAATGGAAGAGCGCCGCTGACGGGAATGCAGCGCTGGCTGTTGCGATATCTGTCGGAGAACCGGGAAAAGGAAATCTGTCAGAGGAATATTGAAACGGAATTTCACATTTCCCGCGCCACCGCCTCTAATATGCTTTCCGTTATGGAGCGCCGGGGGCTTATCGAGCGGCAGCCGGTGGAGCACGATGCCAGGCTCAAAAGGCTGGTGATAACGGAAGACGCACTGGGAATGCTGCAGCAGGCGAATCAGGATATTTTCGTTACGGAGCAGCTTTTGACGGAAGGAATGACTCCGGAGGAAATTGCCTGCCTGCGGAAATGCCTTGGAATCATGCTGAGAAATTTGGGGGAGGATACCGCTTTAGAAGAGCGATAGGCAAAATTTTTTTACAAATTAAGCCAGGGGAACACCGCTGCCCGGCAGGCGTGGCTTCTCCCAAAACGGTGAACAAATTTTACACATCCTTAATCCACATAATCTAGTAAAATACATTGACAAAAAACACAATATATTGTATAACATTAAATACAGCACACAAAACCCAATTCAGCCGTATGGGTTTGCAGACAGATAGAAAGGATGTATGTGAAATGAAGATTATCAAAAGAAGCGGCATGGAGGACACTTTTGATTTAAAGAAGATAGAGGCTGCAATCCGCAAGGCGAATGACAGCGTTATTGATTATGAGAAATTAAGTGAGGAAAAAATCGCGGAGATTCTGAAAAATGTGGAGATTGCCTGTGAAAACATGAAGCGTTCTCCCAGCGTGGAAGAGATTCAGGATATGGTGGAAAACCAGATTATGAATCAGCGTGCCTTTAATGTGGCGAGAAACTACATTACCTATCGTTATAAGAGGGCGCTGGTGCGCAAATCCAACTCCACGGACGAGCAGATTTTAAGCCTGCTCGAGTGTAACAACGAGGAGGTAAAGCAGGAAAACTCCAACAAAAATCCTACGGTCAACAGCGTACAGCGTGACTATATGGCAGGAGAGGTCAGCAAGGACATCACCAAGCGTTTTCTCTTAGAGCCGGATATTGTGGAGGCGCATGAAAACGGACTGATTCATTTTCATGATGCCGATTACTTTGCGCAGCATATGCACAACTGCTGTCTGGTCAACTTAGAGGATATGCTCCAGAACGGCACAGTAATCAGTGAAACCATGATTGACCGCCCCAAGAGCTTTTCCACTGCATGTAACATTGCCACCCAGGCGATTGCGCAGATTGCCAGCTCCCAGTACGGCGGACAGAGCATTTCGCTTTCCCATTTAGCGCCCTTTGTGCAGGTGAGCCGTGAAAAATACCGCAAGCAGGTAAAGGTGGAGTTAGAGGCGGCAGGCATCGAGCCCACAGAGGATAAAATTAATAAAATTGCGGAGCTCCGTGTGAAGGAAGAGATTAACCGCGGCGTGCAGATGATACAGTATCAGGTCATTACCTTAATGACCACCAACGGGCAGGCGCCTTTTATCACCGTCTTTATGTACCTGAACGAGGTGCCGGAGGGACAGCTCCGTGATGACCTTGCGGCAGTGATTGAGGAAATGCTGCACCAGCGTATCCTGGGCGTAAAAAATGAAAAGGGTGTTTACATTACCCCTGCATTTCCGAAGCTGATTTATGTGTTAGAGGAAGACAATATCCATGAAGGTTCTAAATACTGGTATCTGACTCAGTTGGCGGCGGAGTGTACCGCAAAACGTATGGTGCCGGATTACATTTCCGAGAAAATCATGAAAAAGCTGAAAAACGGGGACTGCTACACCTGTATGGGCTGCCGTTCCTTCTTAACGGTGGACAGAACCAAGGAGAATTATGCCAACGCCAACAACTACGTGCCGGGGAAAAAATATTACGGCAGATTTAACCAGGGCGTTGTCACCATCAATTTAGTGGACGTGGCATGTTCTTCCGGAAAAGATATGGATAAATTCTGGGAGCTGATGGACGAGCGGTTAGACCTTTGTTACCGTGCCCTGATGGCAAGGCACAACCGCCTGAAGGGGACGCCTTCCGATGTGGCTCCTATCTTATGGCAGAACGGAGCGCTGGCGCGTTTAAAGAAGGGGGAGACCATAGACAAGCTGCTCTATGACGGATATTCCACCATTTCCTTAGGCTATGCGGGACTCTGCGAGTGTACCAGATACATGAAGGGTGTGTCCCACACGGAGCCGGAGGGGACGGAGTTTGCCCTTTCCGTTATGCGTTACTTAAATGACGCCTGTGCAAAATGGAAAGAAAAGCACAACATTGACTTCAGCTTATACGGAACGCCATTAGAGTCCACCACCTATAAATTTGCAAAATGCTTACAGAAGCGTTTCGGTTCCATTCCGGGAGTGACGGACAAGAACTATATCACCAACAGCTACCATGTGCATGTGACGGAAAATATCAATGCCTTTGACAAGCTGAAATTTGAATCCCAGTTCCAGGAGCTTTCTCCGGGGGGAGCCATCAGCTATGTGGAAGTGCCGAATATGCAGGATAATTTAGAGGCAGTGCTTTCTGTGATGCAGTATATTTACGAGAATATTATGTATGCGGAATTAAACACCAAGAGCGATTACTGCTTAGAGTGCGGTTATTCCGGAGAAATCAAAATCGTTACGGACAAGGACGGAAAGCTTGTCTGGGAGTGCCCGAACTGCGGCAACCGTGACCAGAATATGATGAGTGTGGCGCGCAGAACCTGCGGCTATATCGGAACCCAGTTCTGGAACCAGGGAAGAACCCAGGAGATTAAAGAGAGAGTATTGCATTTATAAAAAGGATTAGATACGCAAAAAGAGATGTTGCACAATTTGCAGCATCTTTTTTTCTGCCATATTTTTCGAAAAACAGGTTGTGCAGAAGGGGAAAGTGGTTGTATGATTTGGTATAGAGCACAGAACATGCTTTTTTTGTACAGACAATCATAATCAGGAGAAAGGAATTTTCGTATGAGCAACGCAAAACAGACAATTTTAGACGGAAATGCAGTGTTGGGGATTGAATTTGGCTCCACCAGAATCAAGGCGGTATTAGTGGGAGAGGAGCATACTCCCATCGCCTCCGGCGCCCACGACTGGGAAAATCAGTTGGTGGACGGTATCTGGACCTACAGCTTAGAGGCGATTTGGAGGGGCTTACAGGACTGCTACGGGAAAATGGCGGCGGACGTATCCGAAAAATACGGTGTGGAGGTGACAAGGCTGAAAGCAATCGGCTTTTCCGGCATGATGCACGGCTACCTGGCATTTGACAAAGCAGGAGAGCTGTTAGTCCCCTTCCGCACCTGGAGAAATACCATCACCGGGGAGGCGGCAGAGGCATTGACAAGGGAATTTTCCTTTAATATCCCCCAGCGGTGGAGTATTGCTCACCTCTATCAGGCAGTGTTAAACGGGGAGGAGCATGTGTCCCGGATAGATTTCTTTACTACCTTAGCAGGCTATATCCACTGGAAGCTCACCGGGGAGAAGGTGTTAGGGGTAGGGGAAGCCTCCGGCATGTTTCCCATTGATCCAAAGACGAAAAATTACAACCGGAAGATGATGGAGCAGTTTGATAAACTGATTGCCCCGAAGAATTATCCGTGGAAATTAGAAGAAATTCTTCCGAAAGTCTTAGTGGCAGGGGAAAGCGCAGGCGTGCTCACGGAAGAAGGCGCAAAATTATTAGATGTTACCGGAAAATTAAATCCGGGCACTCCGCTGTGTCCGCCGGAGGGAGATGCGGGCACAGGAATGGCAGCCACCAATTCCGTGGCAGTGGGCACCGGAAATGTGTCAGCGGGAACCTCGGTGTTTGCCATGGTGGTTTTGGAGGAGGAGTTAAAGGCAGTCCACGAGGAACTGGATTTAGTCACTACGCCCTCCGGCGATACGGTGGCGATGGTGCACTGCAACAACTGTACCTCTGATTTGAATGCCTGGGTGAATCTTTTCAAAGAATTTGCAGAAACCTTCGGCATGGAGGTGGACATGGACCAGCTCTTTGGAACGCTCTATCATAAGGCGCTGGAGGGAGACAAGGACTGCGGCGGTCTTGTGGCATACAATTATTTTTCCGGGGAACCGGTGACAGGCTTAAACGAAGGACGGCCGATGTTTGTCCGCAGACCGGATGCGAAGTTCGGGCTGGCAAATTTCATGAGAACCCATCTGTATGCGTCCCTTGCTACCTTAAAAATTGGTATGGATATTCTGCTGAAAGAGGAAAATGTAAAGGTGAAACAGGTTTACGGGCACGGCGGACTGTTTAAGACCAAGGGCGTCGGACAGGGAATCCTTGCCGCAGCCATAAATGCTCCGGTGGCGGTGTTGGAGACAGCCGGGGAGGGCGGTCCCTGGGGCATGGCGCTGCTGGCTTCCTACATGGTGAATAAAACAGAGGGAGAAAGCCTCGAGGACTATCTTGGCAAAAAGGTTTTTGCGGGAGAAAACGGGACTGTGATGGAGCCGGAGGCAGCGGATGTGGCAGGATTTGAGGCGTACATAAAGGTTTATAAGGAAACGCTGGCGGCGGAAAAGGCAGCGGTGGAGACATTGAAGTAAAAAAATGCAGAATAGATATTGATTTTTTCCGGTAAAAGGAATATGATGGATTCAGATTTAACGTGCACGTGCACGCAAACGAGGGACGTCGGAGGAAAAGGGCACGTTGTTATCAAAACAGCATGGTGTCAGAAGTTATCTGCCACTGAAATTTTACCAGAAAAAGGAGAAGCGAAAATGAAGTTTTTTATTGACACAGCAAATGTAGAGGATATCCGCAAAGCAAATGATATGGGGGTTATCTGTGGTGTTACCACAAACCCGTCCCTGATTGCAAAAGAGGGAAGAGACTTTAACGAGGTCATCAAAGAGATTACCACCATCGTGGACGGACCCATCAGCGGGGAGGTAAAAGCAACCACCGTAGATGCGGAGGGCATGATTAAAGAGGGGCGTGAGATTGCCAAAATCCATCCGAATATGGTAGTCAAAATCCCAATGACCGTGGAAGGCTTAAAGGCAACCAAGGTATTATCTTCCGAGGGAATCAAAACCAACGTAACCTTAATTTTTTCCGCAAACCAGGCGCTTTTGGCGGCAAGGGCAGGGGCAACCTACGTGTCGCCGTTCTTAGGCAGATTAGATGACATCAGCACGGCAGGGATTGATTTGATTCAGGATATCGTACAGATTTTTGACAACTACGGCTTAGAGACGGAAATCATTGCAGCTTCTGTCCGCAACCCGATTCACGTGACGGACTGCGCACTGGCAGGCGCACATATCGCCACGGTTCCTTACGCAGTTATCGAGCAGATGACAAAACATCCGCTGACAGACGCAGGAATCGAGAAGTTCCAGAAGGACTACAGGAAAGTTTTTGGTGAATAATCCAAAAACTTTCCCGCGGTATGTGGTGAATAAAGGAGAAATCAGATGAATAAGACAGAGCTTGAGAAAATGGCTGTGGAGGTGCGCAAGGGGATTGTCACCGCCACCCATGCCGCAAAATGCGGTCATCCCGGCGGTTCCCTTTCCGCAGCGGATATTTTTACTTATTTATATTTTGAAGAAATGAATATTGACCCGAAAGAACCGAAAAAAGAGGACAGGGACCGTTTTGTGCTGTCTAAGGGACATACGGCGCCGGGGCTTTATTCTGTGCTGGCGAACCGGGGATATTTTCCGGTGGAGGATTTAAAGACGCTGCGTCATACCGGTTCCTATCTGCAGGGACACCCGGATATGAAACATATTCCGGGCGTGGATATGTCCTCCGGTTCCTTAGGACAGGGGCTTTCCGCAGCAGTGGGAATGGCTCTTGCAGGGAAAATGGACGGAAAGGATTACCGTGTCTATGCCCTCTGCGGCGACGGGGAAATTGAGGAAGGACAAATCTGGGAGGCATCCATGTTTGCAGGACACCGGAAATTAGACAATCTGGTGCTCATCGTGGACAACAACAATCTGCAGATTGACGGTGCAATCAGCGAGGTTTGCTCTCCCTATCCCATCGACAAAAAATTCGAGGCATTCAATTTCCATGTGATTAATGCGGACGGAAATGATTTTGACGAACTGGAAAAAGCCTTTCAGGAGGCAAGGGAAACAAAGGGAATGCCCACCGCAATCATTGCCCATACCTTAAAGGGAAAGGGCGTCTCCTATATGGAAAATCAGGTAGACTGGCACGGCAAGGCGCCGAATGACCAGGAGTATGAGATTGCCATGGAAGAATTACAGAAAGCAGGTGAAGCATTATGTCAGAAGTAAAAATGGTGGCAACCAGGGAAAGCTATGGCAATGCTTTAGTTGAGCTGGGAAAAGAAAAGGAAAATCTTGTGGTGCTTGACGCAGACCTTGCGGCAGCTACAAAGACGGGGATTTTTAAAAAGGCGTTCCCGGAGCGCCACATTGACTGCGGAATTGCGGAAGCGAATATGACAGGCATTGCAGCAGGACTTTCCACCTGCGGGAAAGTGCCCTTTATCAGCACCTTTGCCATGTTTGCGGCAGGGCGTTCTTACGAACAGGTGCGCAACTCCATCGGTTATCCTCACCTGAATGTAAAAATCGGCGCAACCCATGCCGGTATTTCCGTAGGTGAGGACGGGGCTTCCCACCAGTGCAACGAGGATATTGGTCTGATGCGTGAAATTCCCGGTATGGTGATTTTAAACCCCAGCGATGACGTGGAGGCAAGGGCGGCAGTCCGTGCCGCATATGAGCATGAGGGTCCGGTGTATTTAAGATTCGGACGTCTTGCGGTGCCTGTAATCAATGATAACCCGGAATATCAAGTTGAAATCGGAAAAGGTGTGGAACTGCGCAAAGGAAAAGACTGTACGATTATTGCCACCGGGCTTTGTGTTTCCGAGTCCCTGCGTGCCGCAGAAATGTTGGCAGAAAAAGGCGTGGACGCACAGGTCATCAATATCCACACCATCAAACCGTTAGATGAGGAATTAGTCCTTACGGCGGCAAAACAGACCGGACGCATTTTTACCGTGGAAGAGCATTCCATTATCGGCGGCTTAGGCAGTGCAGTGGCAGAGCTGCTCTCCGAAAAATGTCCCACGAGAGTGACCAGAATCGGTGTCAACGACGTATTCGGTGAGTCCGGTCCTGCGAAGGAGCTGCTGCACAAATACGAATTGGACGCAGAGGGAATTGCAAACCGCATTGCAGCCGCTATGCAGGAAAAATAGACAGGGGGCAAGGGTGTATGTTAGAAGGGTTGAAAAAACAGGTCTATGAAGCAAATATGGAGCTTCCCCGCCGGGGACTCATTACTTATACCTGGGGAAATGTCAGCGGAATCGACAGGGAAACGGGATATTTTGTGATTAAACCCAGCGGCGTGGACTATGATGCGCTGACGCCGGAGGATATGGTTGTCATGGATTTAGAGGGCAACAAAATCGAGGGGAAATACAAGCCGTCCTCCGATACCGCTACCCATTTGGAGCTTTATAAAAAATATGAGGAAATCGGCGGCATCGTACATACCCATTCCCCGGAAGCGGTGGCGTGGGCGCAGGCGGGCAGGGATATCCCCCTTTACGGCACCACCCATGCGGATTATTTCTTCGGTCCGATTCCCTGTGCAAGGAATCTCACGCCGGAGGAAATCGAAGAGGCGTATGAGAAAAATACGGGGCTTGTGATTATCGAAACCTTTGAGAGCAGGGGCATTAAACCGATGTATACTCCGGCGGTGCTCTGCGCAAACCATGGTCCCTTTACCTGGGGAAAAGACGCGGCAGAGGCAGTGCATAATGCGGTTGTCTTAGAGGAAGTGGCTAAGATGGCAAGAAATACGGAGCTGATTAATCCGAAGGTTCATCCGGCGCCGGACTGCATTAAGGAGAAGCATTTTTACCGGAAACATGGGGCGAATGCTTATTATGGGCAGAACTAGAAGGCAGATTTAAGGAGAACATATGACAAACCAGGAAAAAATCAGGGAAATTGACGAGGCATTAGCGGCGGGAAATACGGCGTTAAATGCCCTAAGCCGTGCAGAAAGCAGTATCAGCGGAGCCAAAGGCTTCGGTATCTGGGATATGTTAGGAGGCGGATTTATCAGCGGTCTTTTGAAACATTCCCAGATGGACGATGCCCAGAGATACGTCAATGAGGCGAATGACGCCCTGCGGCGTTTTGAGAAGGAACTGTCGGATATCAACATTAACATCAATTATGGGGTTTCCTTTGACGGCATTACCAAAGCCTTTGACATTTTCTGCGATAATTTTTTAGTGGATGCGTTGATTCAGTCAAGGATTCATGATACCCAGAAAAACATTACCGAGACAAAGCAGCAGGTACAGTCGGCGATGACAATGCTGCGGAATATGAGAAATCAACTGTAGAAGTAAATAGATAAAAAATTTTAAGTCTTAGCCCGTTTTTTTAAGAATGTATATTTTTGAAAAAGCGGGCTAAAACTATGTAAAGAATTAGGAAAGATACGGTGTGAGGAAACGGACAGTCAGGATAAGGCTGCGAAAATTTAGTATAAAAAGGAGTAAGATAGTGCAGGGAGAACAGACGGAAGAACGCCCCTTTGGCATGAAGGACAAAGTGGGCTATTTACTGGGAGATTTGGGAAATGATTTTTCTTTTCAGATGGCGGCGTCCTATCTGATGGTGTTTTATACAAAGGTTTTAGGGCTTGCTGCCGGAATGGTGGGAACATTGTTCCTTGCGGCAAGGTTGGTGGATGCCTTTACCGATGTGGGGATGGGAAACCTCTGCGACAACGCCAGAAATCAGCGGGACGGCAGGTTTCGTCCCTGGATTAAGCGGATGGCGGTTCCCGTGGCGTTAGCCAGTGTGCTGATGTACAATTATTTTGCGGCGGACTGGTCTTACGGGGTAAAAATGGCGTATGTGATTGTCACTTATATTTTGTGGGGAAGTATCTGCTATACCGGAATCAATATTCCCTACGGCTCCATGGCATCCGTGATTACGGGGGATGCGGGGGAGCGAACCAGTCTTTCTACTTTTCGTACCATGGGCGCCATGTTTGCGGGAGTATTTGTGGGAATTGTGACGCCGATGCTTGTCTATGTAAAGGACGCAGAGGGAAATGATGTTCCGAGCGGTCCGAGATTTCTTTTGGTGGCGGTGGTATTTGCGGTATTTGCGGTTATCTGCTATTATTGCTGTTACCGATTTTGCCGGGAGAGGGTGGAACTGCCCCAGGTGAAAAAGGAGGAAAAAAATACGCTGTTTACAGATTTGAAAGAATTGTTAAAGGACAAAGCCTTTCTTGCGGTGATGTTAGGGGCGCTGTTGTCACTGGTGGCAAATCTTTCCGTTTCCGCCCTGAATCAGTATTTGTTTTTAGATTATTTCGGTGATACGGGATATCTCGCCTGGGTCAGCGTGATTTCCCTGGCGGCAATGCTGGTGATTGCCCCCTTTGGAGGAAAAATCACCAGAAAATTCGGAAAAAAAGAAGCAGGGAGTATATCTTTGCTTGCCACGGCAGCCGTTTATATCCTGATTTATTTTTTCCACATAAAAAATCCGGTGGTCTATCTGATTTGTCTGTTTTTCGGCTATCTGGCAGTGGGGTATTACACTGTGGTGACCTGGGCGTTTCTGTCCGATGTGATTGACAATTACCAGGTGCAGACCGGAAGGAGAAAGGACGGAACGGTGTATGCGGTATACTCTTTTTCCAGGAAATTAGGGCAGGCGCTCGCCGGGGGAATCGGCGGCTGGGCGTTAGCGCTTATCGGCTACAACGAGACGGCGAAGGTGCAGACGGAGGCGGTGCGGGAGAGCATTTACGGGATTTCCATGTGGATTCCCGCCGTAAGCTTTTTGGTGGGCGGGCTCCTGCTGCTCTTTATGTACCCCCTTACCCGGGCGAAAGTGGAGGAAAACCAGCGGATAATAAAGGAAAATACGGGGCACTGATGCCGTTGCGGGAGAGACATCAGGCAATGAACAGAAAACAATGCGGGGCGGTATGCTCCGCATTTTTAAATTCCTAATGCCTGGGGAGAAATATTGTGATATAATTTTTATCAGTTTAATGATGGAATAACAGAGAGAGGAACCAGCGAAAAAATGGCAAAATTATATTTCCGTTACGGCGCCATGGGCAGCTCTAAAACAGCTAATGCCCTGATGGTGGAATACAATTACAGAGAGCGGGGAAAGCGGGCGCTGTTGGCAAAGCCTGCCACCGACACCAGGGACGGGGAAAAAATCGTCAGCTCCCGCATGGGCTTAAAGGAGCAGTGTATCTGGACGGAAGAATTAGTGGAAATGAGCGAGGAGGAACTGTTGACCTATGACTGTATCATTGTGGACGAAGCGCAGTTCTGCACCAAAGAGCAGATAGAGTTTTTCGTCCATCTGGTGGACGATTTGGAGCTTCCCGTTATCTGTTACGGGCTGCGGGCGGATTTTCAGAATCATTTATTTCCCGGCAGCATGTGGCTTTTAGCCTGGGCGGATGAAATCGAGGAAATCAAGACCGTCTGCTGGTGCGGCAGGGCGGCAAAATGCAATGCCAGATTTAACGAAAAAGGAATTGTCCGGGAAGGCGCCCAGGTGGTGTTAGGCGGCAACGATTCCTATGTTGCCCTTTGCAGAAAACATTTAAGGGAGGGCAATCTGGGACCTGATTTTAAGCCGGAACCAGGAGAAATGGGAAAAAGAGAAGCAAGACACCCAGACCTGTCAGAGTAAGGAGAAGGATATGTCGTTACAGTTTGTATTTGGAAATTCCGGCAGCGGAAAATCCGATTATTTATATGAAACCATATTAGAACAGGCGGCAGGGCAGCCGGATAAAAATTTTTTAGTGTTAGTGCCGGAACAGTTTACCATGCAGACCCAGCGGGAGCTTGTGGAACGGCAGAGCCGCCATGCCATTATGAATGTGGATGTGCTCAGTTTTGCCCGTCTCGCTTACCGTGTCTTTGATGAACTGGGAAAACAGGATTTGGTGGTCTTAGAGGAAACCGGAAAAAATTTAGTGCTGCGGAAAGTGGCGGAGCAGAAGAAGACGGAGCTTAAGGTGTTAGGCGGTAATATGAACAAAATGGGCTATGTCAGCGAGGTGAAATCTTTGATTTCCGAGCTGACTCAGTACAACATTACGCCGGAGCTTCTGGAGGAATTTTTAGGACAAGCCGGGATTGGGGAGGCGCTGCGGTTAAAAATGCAGGACGTCCTTACCATGTACCGGGGCTTTGCAGAGTACATGGAGGGAAAATTTATCACGGCGGAGGAAGTCCTCGCCCTGCTCTGTGAGGTGGCGGAGGAATCGGAGCTTTTGAGAAACAGCGTCATTGCCTTTGACGAGTTCACCGGATTTACCCCTATCCAGAACCGACTGCTGAAACAGCTTATGCAGATTTCAGAAAAAATCATGGTTTCCGTCACCATCGATACCAGAGAGGATTTCTACCACAGCAGAGGGATTCACGAGCTTTTTGCCATGAGTAAAAAGACCGTGGAAAATTTGCAGAAAATGGCGATGGAATTACATATCCCTGTGGAGGAACCGGTGGTGCTGCCTACCGGGGAACAGCGGCGTTATGCGGGAGCGCCGGATTTGTTTTTCATGGAGCAGAATCTGTTCCGGTACGGGAAAGCCTCCGTAAGACCTGCCGCGACGGAGAAAATTTCAGAGAAAGGCAACATTGCCGTAGTACAAAAACCAAAACAGGAAGCTGCTGCCGGGCAGGAAAACCCGGAGCATATCAGCATAGCCGGGCAGGAAAATCCGGAGCATATCAGCATTACCGGATTAAAAAATCCCAGGGAGGAATTAAAGTTTGCGGCACGTCAGATTACCCTGCTGGTTCGGGAGCAGGGCTATTGCTACAAGGATATGGCAGTGGTGACAGGAGATGTGGCACAGTATGCCAACTATGTGCCGGAGATTTTTGAAAAATATGACATCCCCTATTTTATTGACCAGACGAAAAATATCTTATTTCATCCTTTTATCGAATGTATCCGTGCCATGCTAGAGATTGTGGAGCAGGATTTTTCCTATGAAAGCGTCTTTCGTTTCCTGCGCTGCGGTCTGGCGGAGAATTTGTTAAAGTGTGGAGAGAAACGGCAGGGAGAGAACAGTTCCGAGACAGAGGAAAAAGATAACGCCGCAAAGGAGCGGCAGAACCTTCTGACGGAAGAGGATATTGACGAGCTGGAAAATTATGTGCTGGCAAAGGGCATTCGCGGGAGCTCGAAATGGAAACAGGATTGGACGTTTGTCATGGATAAGGAAACCTTGCTTGACATGGCTCGACTAAACGAGGTGCGGGAGGCGCTTTATCAGAGTTTTCTGCCACTTTTAGAGGTGTTCCGGGGACAAAAAGCGGACGTGAAAACCCAGACCTATGCGCTTTACTGCCTGATTCGGGATTTGGAGTTAGAAGCCCTGTTAAAAAGGCGGGAGGAAGAACTGGCAGGGGCAAAAGACGTGCAGGCGATGACAAGGGCGAAGGAGTACGCCCAGATTTATAAAATCGTCATGGATTTATTAGATAAAGTGACGGCGCTTTTAGGGGAGGAAATCATTACCATCCGGGAATACAGCGATATTTTAGACGCCGGATTTGAGGCGGCAAAGGTGGGGGTGATACCGCCGGGCAACGACAAGGTGATTATCGGGGACATTGAGAGAACCCGTCTGAACCATATCAAAATCCTGTTTTTTGTGGGGGTAAACGACGGCGTGGTGCCGAAATCCGGCAATCAGGGCGGTATTATTTCCCAGTTAGAGCGGGAGAAAATGGCAGAGTGCAAGCTGGAATTAGCGCCGGGGGCAAGGGAAAAGGTTTTTATCCAGAAATTTTATCTCTACCTGAATATGACAAAGCCCTCCCACCGGCTTTATATCACCTTTGCAAAGGTAAATTCTGACGGAAAGGCGCTGCGCCGCTCCTATCTGATTGGAACCCTGTTACATCTGTTTCCGGGTCTTCTGGTGGAAGAACCGCCGGAGATGGAACATGCAGACGAGATTTTGACGCCGGAAAGCGCCCTGCAATTTTTCATTGAGGGGTTGCAAAACAGAGGTTTCTCGGAAGATGGACAGGAAAACGGAGGTTTCTCGGAAGATGGACAGGAAAACGGAGGTTTTTCGGAAACCGGGCAGGAAACAGTGGAGACGGAGCAGAGGAAACTTAAGGAGAGCTGGCAGGCATTAGCGTCCTGGTATCTCTCGGATGAAACTTATCGACAGAAGGCAGAGAAGTTGTTTCAGGCAGCTTTTGAAAAACACAGTGATTCCCCCATCAGCCGTGCGGTGACCAAGGCGCTTTACGGGGATACGCTAGAAAACAGCGTCACCCGGTTAGAGCGGTTTGCCGCCTGCGCCTTTTCCCATTATCTGACCTACGGACTGCTGCTTCGGGAACGGGAATTGCAGCAGTTTGCCAGCGTGGATATGGGAAATATTTATCATGATGTGTTAGAGCATTTTGCAAAGAGGGTGGAGGCGTCCCAATACACCTGGTTTGACGCACCGAAGGAGCAGCAGGAAATCTGGGTGGAGGAGAGCATGGAGGACGCTATCGCAGGCTACCGGGCGGCGGAGGTTTTTTCTGACGCGAGAAACCGTTATCTGCTGGAGCGGATGAAAAACACCGTCCGGCGCACCGTCTGGGCATTGATTACCCAGATAAGAAAGGGAAAATTTACTCCAAGCGGCTTTGAGGTTTCCTTTTCCCGGGCAAGTGATTTGGACGCCATTACCTTTACGCTGGGGGAAGAGGAAAAAATGCGCCTGCAGGGTCGGATTGACCGCATCGACACCTATGAGACGGAGGATAAGATTTATGTGAAAATCATTGATTATAAATCCGGAAATACCTCCTTTTCCCTGCTTAGTCTCTACCACGGATTACAGTTACAGCTGGTGGTCTACTTAAATGCCGCCTTAGAGCTGGTGAAAAAGCAGCACCCGGAGAAAACGGCGGAGCCCGCAGGTATTTTTTATTATCATGTCAGTGACCCCATGGTGGAGAGCAGCGGGACGGAGAGCGAGGAAGAAATCAGGAATGCCATCTTAGAGCAGTTAAAATTAAACGGTTTAGTCAACGACAATCCCGATGTGTACGGTGCCATGGACACAGAATTTTCCGGCAATTCCAGTGTGATTCCGGTGGGGTTAAAGACGGACGGCTCCTTAAAGGCAACATCAAAGGTGGTAAGCACCTATGAATTTGGGGTGATGGGAGATTATGCAAAAAACCAGATGATACAGGCGGGAAAGCAGATTTTTGCGGGGGAGGCTTCGGTGCGTCCTTATCAACTGGAGGATAAAACAGGCTGCGATTACTGCCCTTATCATACGGTCTGCGGCTTTGATGTGCGCCTGCCGGGATATGAATACCGGAAATTAGAGAAATTTGACAGTGCGGAAGAGATTTTAGAGAAAATGAAAGGAACAGAGTGATGGGTGTTTCGTGGACGAAAGAACAGCAGCAGGTCATTGACTTAAGAAACCGGAATATCTTAGTTTCCGCTGCGGCGGGCTCCGGAAAAACGGCAGTGCTGGTGGAGCGCATTATAAAAATCATTACGGACAAAGAAAACCCGGTGGATATTGACCGGCTGTTGGTGGTGACCTTCACCAATGCGGCGGCGGCGGAAATGCGGGAGCGTATCGGGGACGCTATTGAAAAAGCTTTGCAGGAACAGCCGGAGAATGAGCATTTGCAGCGGCAGTTGACTTTGATTCACAACGCTCAGATTACCACCATCGACAGCTTTTGCCTCTATGTGATTCGCAATCATTTTCATGAGATTGATTTAGAGCCGAATTTCCGAATTGGGGACGAGGGAGAACTGAAACTGCTAAAAGAAGATGTGCTCGCGAAGGTATTGGAGAAAAACTATGAGAGGGCACTGACAGAAAATTTTTATTCAGGGAAAATGAAGCGGGAAAATGTTGCTGAAGCATCTATGGAAGTGGAGCGGGAAAATGTTGCCGAACCAGCCGGAGAATTGCGGCAGGAAAACACTGCCGGAGCAGATGGAAAATTGCAGCAGGAAAACGGCAGCGATTTTCTTATGTTTGCAGACAGTTACGCACCGGGGCGCAATGACGAAGCCATTTCGGGAATGGTGTTACAACTTTATGAATTTTCCAGAAGCTATCCCTGGCCGAAAGAGTGGCTTTTAGAATGCGCAAAGGATTACCGGGTACAGACGGTGGAGGAATTAGACGGGGCGCTGTGGCTTGCCCCCCTGACGGAGCACATCCGCCATGCGGCAGAGGATTTGACTGCTTTAACAGAAAAAGCGTTGTCCCTGACCCTGCAGGAAAACGGCCCATATATGTATCAGAAAGCCATTGAGAGCGATTTGGCAAAATACCGTTCCCTTGCAGAGAGCAGAACCTTTTCCGAATTTTATCAGGGATTTACCAATCTAAGCTATGACCGGCTTGCCTCTGCGAGAAATTACGAGGGCAGCGAGGAATTGCAGGAGCAGGTGAAGGCTCTGCGGGAAAGGGGAAAAGACACGGTGAAAAAAATCTGCCGCCAGTACTTTTTCACTTCCCTGCCTGCCATGTTAGAGCAGCTCGGGAAAACAGAGCCTATGGCAAAGGAATTAGTTCGCCTCACCTTAGAATTTGCCGACGCCTTCGGGGCGGAAAAGCGGCGGAAAAATCTGGTGGATTTCCACGATTTAGAGCACTTTGCGCTGGAAATTTTAGTGGACGGGGAAACGAAAGAAATCCGCAGGACGGCGGAGGAATTTCAGGACACCTTTGCAGAAATCATGATTGACGAGTATCAGGACAGCAACGAGGTGCAGGAAACCATTTTAAAGGCGATTTCTAAGGAGAGCCGGGGCGAACACAATATTTTTATGGTGGGGGACGTGAAACAGAGCATTTACCGTTTCCGTCTGGCAAGACCTGAGCTTTTTATGGAAAAATATGATACTTACAGCTTAGAAGAGTCCGATACCCAGAGGATTGACTTGCACAAAAATTTCCGGAGCCGCCGGGAGGTGTTGGACTGCACCAACGATATTTTTTATAAAATCATGACCAGAAATCTGGGAAACGTGGAGTACGACAAAGCGGCGGCGCTTTATCCGGGGGCGGTATATCCCTGTCCGGCGCCGGAAAAAAACGTTGAAACTGTGGCAGAGAGAGAGCCCGACCCGGAAAAGAATGTTGAAACGGCGACAGAGGGAGAGCCACGTCCGGAAAAAGCCTCCGGGGGTGAGAAAAATATATTTGCCCCGGAAATCCTGTTGCTTGACAGCGGAGAAGAACTCTTAGAGGACAGCGGCATGGCAGACAAAAAGCAACTGGAAGCCCGGATGATAGGAAACCGTATTAAAACGTTAATGCAGGAGCAGCTTGTGACAGACAAAAAGACCGGGGAACTGCGGCGGGTAAAATATTCGGATATTGTGATTTTGCTCCGCAGCTTAAGCGGCTGGGCGGACACCTTTGCCCAGACGTTGGCGGAGGAGGGCATTCCCGCCCACAGCGTTTCCGCCACAGGCTATTTTTCCGCGGTGGAGGTGCAGACCGTCTTAAGTATGCTGCGGATTCTGGACAATCCCAAGCAGGATATTCCTCTGACCGCAGTTCTGCGCTCACCCATGGCAGGGTTAAATGATGAAGAACTGGGGCTGCTGCGCTTAAGAGAGCGGAACGTCCGGTTCCATGTCTGTGTGCAGGAGGCGTG
>JAGAIK010000640.1 GCA_017626625.1 Roseburia sp. | reverse complement strand
TGCGTAAGCCCCTGGCTTCTGACCTGGGACGATGAGAATTATTATCTGATTGCCTATGATGACGGGGCGGGAATCGTCAAGCATTACCGGGTGGATAAGATGTTAAAAATTGGTTTGACAGGGGAAGAACGCAGCGGAAAAGAAGCTTTTGACGGGTTTGATATTGCCGGATATTCCAAAAAGACCTTCGGTATGTTTGCGGGGGAGGAAGAGACGGTGACGCTCTGTTTAGAAGAGCGGCTTACCGGAGTGGTGGTGGACAGGTTCGGAACAGAAGCGGCAATGCGGAAAAAGGACGAAAAACATATTCTTGCAAGGGTGAATGTGGCGGTGAGCCGTCAGTTTTTCGGCTGGGTGGCAGGACTTGGTGCGGGAATAAAAATCGAAGCGCCGGAGATGGTGGCAGAGCAGTACAGAGCGTATCTGAAAGATATTTTAAAATTGTATGAAGGAGTGTCATGAAAGAAAAAACATATCAGATTGTGGTGGAGGGGATTCCCGTTACCGTGGTAAAAAAGCGCATGAAAAATATGTATCTGCGCATTAAAAAGGAGGACGGCAGCGTTTGGATATCGGCGCCCCATCAGGTGAGCAGGGAATATATCCTGCGTTTTGTGAATGAGCGTATCGGATGGATAAAAAATTACAGGGAAAAATATCTGCGGCAGGAGGAAGAGGGTGTCGGAAAAGAAACCTTAAGCCCGGCGGAACTAAAGCGTCAGAAAGAGCAGCTAAAGGCACAGGTGGAGCAGCTTGTGGAAAAATGGGAGCCGGTAATGAAGGTGAAGGTTTCCGGTATCACCATCCGTCAGATGAAAACCCGCTGGGGCTCCTGCAATGTGAAAACCCACCATATCAATATTAATCTCGCTCTGCTGCATAAAAGCCCGGAGTGCCTGGAGTATGTAGTGGTTCATGAAATGACGCATATCCTGGAACCCAGCCATAATCAGGTGTTTTGGGGGTATATGACGCAGTTTTATCCCCAGTGGAAAAGGGTGCGCAGGCAGTTGAACGATGAGCGCCCGGATTAGCCTGGCGAATGTGCCGTTGCACTAGACAAATTGATTTGCCGTTTCGTCATAGACGTAATCAATCTGTTTTAATTTTTCTGAAATAGCATTCCCGTCTAACTGAAAGGCTGCCGCAAAATCATCGAAACTTTCATAGGTGTCCCGAAGCTGGGTATTGATAAAGCTTAACAGCATTACCGGGTCATTGGGTAATTTTTCGTACATGGTCATGGTGAACTCTCCTTGCGATTGTATTCATAGAAATAACAGCTATTTTTTGTAAAGCGGTAGGAACTATGTTAAAATAGCATAGGACGGAATAAAAATCAAGCAAAGGAAAAGAAAGAATATGGAACGAGATACAGAACCAAAGATTGATAAAGAAGTTTTTGATAAATTTTTTACAGAAAGCTATTGTCCGGTGGATTATGCCACAGTAAAGGAAGAATTTGAGGAAATTGCCGCCGGGGGCAATGATATTTTTACGGAGGGATATGAGGCGAGAAATTTAAAACGGGAGAATTTTATTCTCTATCTCTCCAGCGCAGCATACTGCGATTTCGAGGCGGTGGTACAGGAGGCGATGGACGATTTGAATCCGGAGATTTTAGATGCGGTGATGG
>JAGAIK010000639.1 GCA_017626625.1 Roseburia sp. | reverse complement strand
GGGTCTGGCTGTTGAGGCACTTGGATAACAGATAAATTTTCTCATTTTCTGTCAGAAGATAGCGGTAGCCCTGGCTCTGATTTTCCACTGTCTCCGTGGTAATCTGGTAAAAAACAGTTTTATCCCTGTATTTTGCCAGCATTTCCGGTCCCCACATGGCAAAAAGAAAGACCGCCAGCGCTCCCGCCGCCAAAAGCGGCAGTTTTCTATTTTTCTTCATTTAAAACCTCCTTCGGCAGCAGGAAGGAAAAACAGCTCCCCTTCCCCGGACAACTCTCTATTTCTAGGCAAGTTCCATGCAGCTCTAAAAATGTACTGCAAAGCGCCAGTCCTAACCCTGCGCCGTTTTTGCTCCTGGAACGGGATTTATCTACCATATAAAATGCCTCCGTAATCTTTTTGCATTCCTCCGCCGGGATTCCCTCGCCATAATCTTTCACCAGAAAACGGTAGCCCTCCTCTTCTCTCCTGCCGTTTAGCTCTATCACTCCGCCTGGTTTTGAGGCTTTGACGGCGTTGTCCGTGAGATTGATGAGTACCGTTGTCAAAAGCTCCGTATCTGCGCAGACCTCTGCCGCTTCATAGGAAATCCGAAGCTCTACAGAGTCATCATTTCCGAACATTTCCCTCAAATGCTCGAAAAATACTGATACCTCCGTTTTTCTCCGGGCTGCCCCCTGCTGCTTTGCCACAATCATATCCAAAAGCCGGAAGGACATTTTTTCTAAGCGCCTGCTCTCCGTATAAATATAATTTGCTGCCAGAAACTGCTTTTCTTCCTCTAATTTCCGGGAGCGCAGCATATCTGCATAGCCCACCATAGAGGTCAACGGCGTTTTCAGTTCATGGGAAAAGGCAGCGATAAACTCTTCCCTTGCCTGCACTTCTTCCTTTAAATTCTGTATGGTGTTCTCTAGCGCCTCCGCCATGCGGTTAAAATCTTTGGTCAACTCCCCCATTTCATCCGTACTGCTGCATACCGCCCGCACCCGGTAATCACCCGAAGCCATTTTTTTTGCGGCATCTTTCAGCCTGCGGATAGGCTCTGTCAGCCAGCGGGAAAGAAACAGCATGACAAGGGAGCTGACAAGGAGAACCACCACCGTCACTTTCCGGTACACCGAAAAACCCATTGCCCTCTCTTTAAAAACCTCCGTCACGTCCCGCATGGTTTCTAAATACAGTACACGCCCTAAGGCATAAAATTTTGTGCCCGTCTGGATGTAATAGCGTTCTCCCTGGGGAAGCACCTGATAAATACGGGTTTCCTCTGATGTTTTATCAAGAAAATCCGCGGTCTCTGCAAATCCGTCACTGACGTAGAGCACACGTTTTTCCTCATCGGAAAGCCGCAGCAGCCGTCCGTTTCCCTTCCCGCTGTTTTCTAAGGAAAAGCCAATCTGCTCTGCGATGGAATCGGGAAGAATATCATATTTGGAAGGAATATTCAAAGCCGCCGTCTCAAAGGCAAACTGCAGTACGCTGCTGTCATCCATCGCCTGGCTGACCTCCCGCTCTAGGGAGGTTTCAAAAATGTAATTTACAAAATAATACCCGCTGAAGCCAAAGGCTGCCGCCATAATCATAATGGTACAGATTAAAATTTTGTAGGAAAATTTCATACTTCCTCCCTTAATCTTCGCATTCTAAGCGGTATCCCACCTTATATACCGCCACTAAACATTTTTCCCAGCCTACTTTTTTCCGAAGCCTCTGTACGTGAATTTCCACCGTTCTGCTATTGGCGAGATATTCGTCCTCCCACACCTGCTCATAAAGATTTTCCTTAAACAGTGCAATGTTTTTATTCTGCATAAACAAAACCAGAAGCCCGTATTCTTTGTTGGTCAGCTCCACCGGAACGCCTGCCTTCGTCACTTTCCGGGATTCCAAATCCACCGTCACGTCTCCGGCGGTAAGCACTGTTGCTGTCTTTTTAAACCTCCGCAGCACTACCTCCACCCGCGCCATCAGCTCCACCACGTCAAAGGGCTTCACCAGATAATCCTCCGCCCCCAGCTTTAAGCCTTTGACCCTGTCTTTGACCTCATGCTTGGCTGTGACAAAAATCACCGGTATCTTAAGGGGTCTGATGTATTCCATAATGTCGTAGCCGTCCGCTCCCGGCAGCATGATGTCCAACAGAATCAGGTCAAATTTTTCCTGTTCTATCAGGCGGATTGCCTCCAGACCGTCCTGAACGGCTTTGCAGTCATATCCCGCCGCCTGCAAATTCATTTCCATTAAATCACAAATCGGTTTCTCGTCATCTACAATTAATATCTTTATCCTCATGTCATCCAACCCCAGTATTCCCGTATTTTTTTCACCAGTCCCTCTAATGTTTCCTCTTCGTCACAGGGATAGAAGTCCCGAAATTCCTCATCTTTCACAAAGCCGTCCGTCCGCTGGTAATAAATGGAACAGGACAATTCCTGCAAATATTCCCCGGAGGCTCCCTCAAAACTGTATTCTGCCAGCACCACCAAATCTTTCAGGCCGTCTCCGTCCACGTCCCGCCCGGTAATGCCCTTTAAGGCGTAAAGGCTGTCGTAATCTTCCATAGGCTGGAAGCTCCATACAATATTTCCCTGCTCGTCCACTAAATAAATCATGAAAATATTGTTCCCCACCAACTTTGCCGTTCCCGGCACCACCTGCAGTCTCCCTAATTTTTCAAAGGTGCGGAAATAGCACTGTTCTTCTTCCACTTTAAAACCATTTTCCATCAGTTCCTCTAAGGTCACAGCCGTATAGAGATATTCGATGGAATTTCCGTCCCGCACAAAGGAGGTGATACAGTTTATATTTTTATTCATGCCGAAACGGTTCATTTTATCGGAAATCCGGTAGTCCCGGTAAAATCCTCCTTCCGACTGAAACAGCACATCCCCGATTTTATAGGTCCGTTCCGCCTTATACTGGGTGATAAACCCAATATCCGTCAGCCCGTCATGATTTAAGTCCTGAAAGGTAACCGCCACCATCTCCGTTTCCGGCTGTTCGAGCTGTCCCCGGCGGATACTGTTGTTTTCCAGTTCGTTTGTCTTGTACAAAATCCGCTGGTCTTTATCCAGAATAAATATTGCCAGCCTATGATATCTCTGGTCCATTGCTGGAAGGAAGCAGACGTCCTGCCTTCCAAAAGTGCCGAGACTTATGAAAAACTGCTGCTCCTCTAACAGCTTATAGCCTGCTTTTTTAATGTCCTCTGCCGTTTTTAATGTTTCAAACTTCTGCTGGTATTCACGGTAGGCTTCTGCAATATCTTCCGTTGTTGTGTCGGCGGATTCACTTTCGGATTGCGGGGAATACTCATACAGTTTCGTGTCTGCTTCCCTTCCGGCAAAAATACTTGCCGACGTTTTAGTGAAAAATATCAGGCAGCACACAAGAAAAAACAGACCTATCCTGATTATCTTTCGTATTTTCATGACACTTCTCCCCGCCTTTCTTCTGTATCTTCCTTCATATGATGATTTATCCTATCAACCAAAGTATTTTTGCGCAGCCTTCTTTAAAATCCCTGTCATTCCTTCCATTTAGTATAACATTTTCCAAGCTGCCCCGTAAACCGATTAGAAAAAATGATGCAGATTTGATGCAATTTTCCTTCTCTATTTTCCTTTACCCTTTCCCCTAAAAGTTGTATACTAACAGACAGATAAATCTCAGAGACGAAAGAAAGGTATGGATATCTTTATGGAAAATACAAAATGGACTTCCATGTGGGGCAACGCCGTTTCCATCGCGGAGCACCGCCCGGAAAGCTATGGAAAAAATCTCACCCTCCGCTACCCGGTTTACGCACCTTTGGACGGGGAGGCACTGCGCTTTACCTTTGACAATTACTGCGGAACGGAGGCTGTCACCATCACAAAAGCCACCGTTGCCGTGGCTGATT
>JAGAIK010000638.1 GCA_017626625.1 Roseburia sp. | reverse complement strand
GATAAACAGCTCATGGCTGTAAATTTCACCGCTGCCCTGACCGTTTAAGTTAAAGTAACCATGGTTGGTAACATTCAAAAGAGTATCTGCGTCGGTAGAAGCTTCATATAATATAGAAAGCTCATTGTCATCGGACCAGCTATAGGTGACGGTTAAAGTCAGGTTTCCGGGATAGCCCTCTTCGCCGTCCGCAGAGTTCATGGTGAGAAGCAGCTTATCATCTTTTATTTTTGCATCCCAGAGCTTGGAGCCATAGCCGATATTACCGCCATGGAGATGGTTGCTGCCGCAGTTTACGGCAAGCTGATAATCCTTTCCGTTTAAAGAAAAACGACCGTCTTTGATGCGGTTTGCCACACGGCCTACCACGGCGCCAAGGCTTGCAGTATCCTTTGCATAGCCCTCCATGGTGTCAAGACCGAGACAGACATCTGTCATGGAACCCTTTCTGTCAGGGACAACAATTTTTACCAGACGGCAGCCGAAATCAATGATTTCCACGTAAGCGCCGTTGTCGTTCTCTAAATGGTATAGATGAATATTTTCGCCTGTGTTTGTGGTGCCAAAATCAGATTTTGTTATTTTCATGGTTTCCCCTTTCCTACAGAGAATATTGCACATCTATATTTGATGTTTTAGAAATAATGCTTTATGTATTATGACATATTTACAAAAACATGGCAAGTAGGTTGCCTATTTTTTGGAATTGTGCGATAATCAAACTGGCAGAAAGTGAGAAGAAAAATGCAGACAAAATTGGTAAAAATAGATTGTGAAGAAATTGACAAAAATGACATCAGAGAAGCGGCAGAGATAATCCGGGCGGGTGGGCTGGTGGCTTTCCCGACGGAGACGGTTTACGGGTTAGGGGCGGATGCCTTAAGCCCGGAGGCGGCGAAAAAGATTTACGAGGCGAAGGGCAGACCGTCGGACAACCCGCTGATTGTTCATATCTGCGAGTTCAAAGAGCTGGTTTCCATTGCAAAGGAAGTTCCACCGGAGGCGGAAATCCTGGCGAAAGCCTTCTGGCCGGGCCCTCTGACGATGATTGTGTGGAAAAATGATAAGGTTCCCTATACCACCACCGGAGGAATGGATACCGTGGCAGTGCGGATGCCGAACCACCCGGCTGCGCTGGCGTTAATCCGGGAGAGCGGCTGTATGATTGCAGCGCCCAGCGCCAATACTTCCGGGAAACCAAGTCCCACGGAGGCAGCTCATGTGGCGCTGGATATGGACGGTAAAATACCCATGATTTTAGACGGGGGAGCGGTGGGGATTGGCATTGAATCCACGATCATTGATTTGACAGAGGAGAAGCCAATGATTTTGCGCCCCGGCTATATCACAAAGGAAATGTTAGAGCAGGTATTGGGAAGAGAAGTGCGGGTAGACCCCGGAATTATTGCAGATTCTTCGGATAAGAAGCCGAAAGCGCCGGGAATGAAATACAAGCATTATGCCCCCAAGGCAGACCTGGTGCTGGTGGAGGGCGAAGAAGCGGCAGTGGTTGCAAAAATTAATGCGCTGGTGACGGAGAAGCAAAGCGACGGGAAAAAAGTGGGCGTGATTGCCACCGATGAAACGAAGGAGCGGTATCATGCCGATTATGTAGTCAGTATAGGGGCAAGGACAGACGAGGACGCCATCGCAAGGCATCTGTACAGAATACTTCGCGAGTTTGACGATTGGGAGGTTGACGCGATTTATTCTGAGAGTTTTGCCACGCCCCGAATTGGACAGGCGATTATGAATCGTCTGATGAAAGCGGCAGGGCATCAGGTTCTGACCGTTGAATAGGAGAGGGTTTTCAATGAAACAATATGAAAGAGTACTGTTTGTGGCGGAGAACGGCACCTGCCGTGCGCCCATGGCAGTAGGGATTTTAAGGGAACAGACATTAAAACATCCAGTGGAAATAGAAGCCAGGGGACTGGTGGTGCTGTTTCCGGAGCCGTTAAACCAGAAGGCGGAGGCGGTGATGATTAGCAATGGCATCAATATGGAGGACTATAGGTCAAAACAGCTAACGGAGGAGGATTTCGGGGAACATACCCTGGTTCTGGTGATGGAGCGCAGACAGCGGGAAAAGGTACTGGAAAAATACGAAAATGCAAATCAGGAAAACGTATATGTTCTGACGGAGCTTACCGGAGACGAATTAGAGATATTAGACCCTTACGGGGGAACCTTGCAGTCTTATGGTTTGTGTTATGAGACCATGCGCAAGACCATCCGCAAGCTGGCGGCATTGTTAAATGAGACAGAAGATAGAAAGGAAGAAGAACCATGGGAAAAATAGTTGTAATGGACCATCCGCTGATACAGCATAAAATCGGCATTATCCGCCGGGAGGAAACAGGATCTAAGGATTTTAGAACCTTAGTCAGCGAGATTGCCATGCTGATGTGCTATGAAGCCACAAGAGATTTAAAACTTTCCGATGTGGAAATTAACACCCCTATCTGTAAGACCACGGTAAAGGAATTAAAGGGGAAAAAATTGGCGGTTGTGCCGATTTTGCGTGCAGGACTTGGCATGGTGGACGGTATGCTTGCCATGATTCCGGCGGCAAAGGTGGGGCATATCGGTTTATACCGTGACCCTGAGACGTTAGAGCCGGTGGAATACTACTGTAAACTGCCGGAGGATTGTGCCAACCGGGAAGTCTTTGTGGTGGACCCCATGCTTGCCACCGGAGGTTCTTCTGCGGCAGCCATTCAGTTGTTGAAGGATAAAGGAGTAAAAAATATCCGTTTGATGTGCATTATTGCAGCGCCGGAGGGCGTGAAAAAAATGCAGGAGGAGCACCCGGATGTAGATGTTTATATCGGGGCGTTAGATGACCACCTCAACGAGCACGGCTATATTGTGCCGGGACTTGGGGATGCTGGAGACCGTATTTTCGGTACGAAATAGAAGAGACGGGATTGGATAAATCGGTGCAGTTTTGCTGTGCGAAGTTTGCGAAGTTTACGCAGTTTGCGGAGTTTGCATAGTTTACACAGTTTTGAGGCGGAAATTACTATGAAAAAACGGGGAAAGGCAGGAATACGGACATGAGCGGAAAGAGACAGGATTACATTAGCTGGGATGAATATTTTATGGGAGTTGCCAGCCTCTCGGCAATGCGTTCGAAGGACCCCAACACCCAGGTGGGCGCCTGCATAGTCAGTGAGGACCATAAAATTCTTTCCATGGGCTACAATGGGTTTCCCATCGGGTGCTCTGACGATGAATTTCCATGGGAGCGGGAGGGTGAGCCTTTGGAAAATAAATATTTTTATACCACCCACAGCGAACTCAATGCCATTTTAAACTACCGGGGCGGTAGCTTAGAGGGTGCTACCATGTATGTGACGCTGTTTCCCTGCAATGAGTGTGCGAAAGCCATTATCCAGTCGGGAATCCGCAGGCTTGTCTATGACAGTGATAAATACGACGGAACACCGGCGGTGACTGCGTCTAAGAGAATGCTTAAGGCTGCCGGAGTGACCCTGCAGCGCTATGAACACAGCAACCGGAAAATTGAAATAATATTATAAACAAAAGGGAAAGATGTACGAGAGGTGCTTCTTTCCTTTTTGTGCTTTCCTGCCGGGGTAATAAAAAAGCAATTTTCCGGCAGAAATATACAAATTGCACAAAATGTAGCCCTAATTCCAGAAAATGGCAACATTGTATCTAAATGAATTTGATTATAACATGGACAAAAATAGGAAAAATGTTATAATAATAAATGTGGTGCTTTCTGTTTCAGGAAAATATTGGGAATAAAGTACCGAACGAGGTGTATTAGATGGACAAGAACCGAAAAGTGTTCCAATGCCTGACTTTGATTTTGCAATTCGGGTTAAATATGATTGTTCCGATTTTCATGTGTACCATGTTAGGCGTCTGGCTGGGGAAAAAATATGATATTCCTGTCATTACGGTTCCTCTTTTCATTGTAGGGGCGCTTGCTGGATTTACGAACATTTTCAAGATGGCAAAGAAAATTTACGGACAGGACAGAGAAGATGTTAAGAAGATTAAATGACGCATTACCGGGGTTGGTTCTGGGAATTATTTTATATGGAATAGCAGTGGAGCTGGTCGGCGTGTGGTTTGTGGAGGATAAGTTGCGCTATACCACCGGGCTTCTTATCGGTATCCTTCTTGCCTGTGGAATGGCAGTCAACATTGCAGTGGTGCTGCAGGACTCTGTGGCTACCTATGGTGCGTCCCACGCCCAGGCAAAAATCATTGCAAAATCCGTGCTGCGGTATGTGGTGGTGGTGATTGTGTTTTTTGTAATGATGAAGTGGAATTTAGGTAATTTATTTACCGCATTTATCGGTGTGTTAGGCTTAAAAGTATCTGCATACTTACAGCCTTTCATTCATAAAGCAATAGCAAAACTACAAGGAAGAGGTGATGTGTCTTCGGACAGTGAAAATAGTCACTCTGCTTGAAGGAGGTGAAATTGTGAGTAACGCAATTTTGATGGAATCCAGCGCCGATAACATTGACTTTATGATACATGGGATTTTTTCCTATGAACTCTTTGGTCAGACGCTCTGGATTACGACATCACACGTGTGTATTCTCATCGTAATGCTGGTACTGCTGGTATTTGCCATTGCAGCCAACCGCAAGATGAAGCACGCAACCGAAGTGCCCGATGGTTTTCAAAATGTGATTGAACTTATTGTCGAGAAACTCGACGGAGTTGTCATGGGAACCATGGGAAAAGTTGCCGGACCGAAGTTTGTGAACTATATCAGCACAATCTTCATATTTATTCTGATGAGTAATATTTCCGGCCTGTTTGGTTTAAGACCGCCAACTGCCGACTACGGCACAACATTAGCACTTGGTCTTATTACATTCTTCTTAATCCATATCACGCAGTTTAAGAACATACCGCTGAAACAGATTTGGAAGGATATGTGTTCACCATTACCGCCGTGGCTGCCAATCTGGTTCCCGATTAACTTAATCAGTGAGATTGCAGTCCCCATTTCTTTATCCTTACGTTTGTTCGCAAACGTATTGTCAGGAACGGTTATGATGGCACTGGTTTACGGACTGCTCAGCAAGATAGCGATTATCTGGCCGGCAGCGCTTCACGCATACTTTGACTTGTTCTCAGGAGCAATTCAGACCTATGTATTCTGTATGCTGACCATGACCTATATCGGTCAGAATTATGATGCGGAGTAGGCAGAATGTGTGAAAAGATTTTCTAAGGCGCAGGACGCCCTTTAGGAAAAACAAAGGTTACACCCAAATTGTCCTATGTGCCGGGAAATGGCAGGGACAGGAGAAAAGCCCCGAAAGGGAAAACATTTTTAGGAGGATTTTTCTATGAATATTACAGGACACGATTTAATTATGGCATGTTCAGCAATCGGAGCAGGTTTGGCAGTTATCGCCGGTATCGGACCTGGTATCGGACAGGGTATCGCAGCAGGTCACGGCGCTGCAGCAGTAGGACGTAACCCGGGAGCAAAGGGTGACATCATGTCCACCATGTTACTTGGCCAGGCAGTTGCAGAGACAACAGGTCTTTACGGTCTGTTAATCGCAATGCTTTTACTTTTCGTACAGCCTTTGGGCTAAATCGTTTCAAGCGGAGCTTGAAACTTTAGAAGAACGCGAAAAGCGGCGTTCTTCCCCACGCATGAAAGTGGCGAAGCCTGAAGCTTTAGAAGAACGCAAAAGCGGCGTTCTTCCATCGAAAATAATAAAGACGGAAAGGAGGCCAAACCTTGGAGGAAATGACAAGACTGTTTAATCTGGATGCCCAGCTTTTACAGGATACCATACTGTTAGCGATTGCCGTATTTTTCTTATTCCTGGCGTTGTCGTATCTGCTGTTTAACCCGGTGCGCAATATGTTAAAAAGCAGGCAGGAAGGCATTGCAAACGACATCAAATCCGCAGAGGATGACAAGAAGGATGCCGCAGCGCTGAAAGCAGAGTATGAAGCGAAGCTGAAGGATGTGGATAAAGAAGCAGAACAGATTTTAAGCGAAGCCCGCAAGAAAGCGCAGATGAACGCATCACGCATTGAGGGTGAAGCCAAGGAAGAGGCTGCTCGTATCATCCAGAATGCCAACGAGGAAGCAGAGCTTTCAAAGAAACGTGCAATGGATGAGGTAAAACAGGAAATAATTACCGTTGCATCTATGATGGCTGCAAAAGTTGTGGCTGCCAACATTGACGCAACCATACAGGAAACGTTGGTGGAAGAGACATTGAAAGAAATGGGTGATTCGACATGGCAAAGCTAGTATCAAAAACATACGGTGACGCATTGTTTGAAGTTGCCTTAGAGCAGGGAAAACTCGATGAATACTGGGAAGAAGCCGCCGCGGTGAAAACTGCTATGGAGGATAACCCGGAACTCTTCAAATTAATGACTCATCCGAAAATCGTAAAAGAAGAAAAAATTAAAATAATCGAAGACATATTTGCAGGAAAAGTTTCCAAAGAGCTGGTGGGATTGCTTCGGATGATTGTGGACAAAGGTCATTTTGAGGAAGCGGACGCAGTACTCTCCTATTTTATCGATTGTGTGAAAGAACACAAAAATATCGGTACTGCCTATGTCACAAGCGCCATGGAGTTATCCGGCGCACAGAAGGCAGCAGTGGAGAAACGTCTGTTAGAGACTACCAGATATGTGGAATTTGAAATGCACTATGCAGTGGATTCTGGGCTGATTGGCGGAATGGTAATCCGTATCGGTGACAGGGTCGTAGACTCCAGTGTCAGGACGAAACTTTATGATTTGACACGTGAGTTATCAAAAATACAGTTGAAAGCAGGTGAATGCGCTTCATGAATTTAAAACCAGAAGAAATAAGTTCCGTAATCAAAGAACAAATTAAACGATATGCAGCGCAGTTAGAAGTAGCT
>JAGAIK010000637.1 GCA_017626625.1 Roseburia sp. | reverse complement strand
CTGTGAAGAGGGTGCCATGTTAGCTTCGGATTTGACGGCGCTCTGCCGTTTTACCAACCGTTATTTCGTGGTTCCGGAATATCATATTTTAGAGCTGCGGAAGGATTCTGTAAAGTTGACGGATTTTAACGGAGAGGTGAAGGAGCCGGAGTACCTTACCGCTGACTGGGAGTTAAACAGCGCGGGAAAAAACGGGTATCCGTTTTTTATGGAAAAAGAGATTATGGAGCAGCCAAAGGCAGTGGAGAACACCATTGGAAATCGTGTGGTGAGCGGAATGCCGGATTTCTCTGCGGACGGTGTGCCGGATTCTCTGTTTACGGAGTGTGAGAGAATCAACATTATTGCCTGCGGTACGGCGATGCACGCAGGTCTGGTGGCGCAGGCGCTGGTAAAATCTATTCTTCATATGCACATTGATGTGGACATGGCGTCTGAGTTTATGTATTCTGACCCGGTGATTGACGACAAAACCTTAGTGATTGCGGTGTCCCAGTCCGGGGAGACCATTGATACCTTAGAGGCAGTAAAATATGCCAGAAGAAGAGGGGCGAAATGCCTTTCCATCATCAATGTAAAGGGGTCTTCCATTGCCAGGGAGAGCGACTATGTGCTTTACACCAACGCAGGTCCCGAAATTGCAGTGGCAAGCACCAAGGCATATACCACCCAGTTGACGCTGTTTTACCTGATTGTGGCAAAAATGGCGCAGCTTCGGGGAATTTACGATACGGAGCAGACACAGAGCTTTGTGCGGGAATTGCAGCGGACACCGGAAGTGATGGAAAAGGTGTTAGAGAGACGCCGCGACATTCATGTGCTGGCAAATAATATCCTTTCCGCCAAAGATTTGTTTATGATTGGACGTGGGTTAGATTATTCCATTTTATTGGAGGGTTCTCTGAAATTAAAGGAGGTTTCCTATATTCATTCAGAGGCATACGCTTCCGGTGAGTTAAAACACGGTCCGATTGCATTAATCACCCAGGATACCCCGGTGGTGGCAGCCGTGACCCAGGAGAAACTCAGGTCGAAGGAGCTTTCCAATATCAAAGAGGTAAAATCCAGGGGGGCGGAGATTGTGCTGTTTATCAAGGAATCCTTAGCGGAGGATATCGACAGCCAGTACCAGACCTTTTTACTGCCGGATATGCAGGATGAATTTATGGTAATGCCCGCTTCTGTGGCATTACAGCTTTTGGCTTACTATGTTTCTTCCGACAAGGGATTTGATGTGGATAAACCAAGAAACTTAGCGAAAGTCGTGACGGTGGAATAACTGTCATGTAAAATATTTGTTATGCAGCAGGCAAAACGGCGTATCTGAGAATGCAAGGCGGACGGTTGTGCAGCAGCGAAAACTGTGTATCTGAAAATATAAGGCAGATGGCTGTGCAGCAGCGAAAACGGCGTATCTGAGAATAGGAAACGGATAGAAAAAATGTGCGGTGCCCCGAAGAAAGTTCGGGACATTTTGTCACATTTTTTTTTCGTGTGCATAAAATATAGCAACGAAAATATGAGGTTTTTTATGTCAGATATCGTTGTGACACCAAATAATAACAATAGCAATGTAGACCAGGGAGCGCTTAAGGTGCAGGTGGTGGCAAGAGGGACGAATGTTCCGATACAGAATGCCACCATTTCCATTACTTATTCCGGAGACCCGGAGAGTACCATGGAGGAGGTGGAAACCGATGCGTCAGGGATGTCGGAACAGATTGCGCTTGCTGCGCCTCCACTCGAGTATTCTATGGAGCCCAGCGAAAATCAGCCGTTTTCGCAATACTCCATTCAGGTTGCTGCGGAAGGATTTCGCCCGGTCAGCGTCTCAGGAATTGAAGTGTTTTCAAATGAGCTGTCGCTTCAGGAAATCAGGATGGAAGAAGTAGAGGCGACCGATGAAAATCTTGACAGCATTGTGATTCCTGTCAATACTCTGTTTGGAAATTTTCCGCCGAAAATCGCAGAGTCGGAAATCAAGCCCGTGACAGAAACCGGGGAAATCGTCCTCAGCCGGGTGGTAATCCCCGAATATGTCATTGTTCACGACGGTCCGCCCACAGACACCGCCGCCCGTGACTATTATGTCCGTTACAAAGATTACATCAAAAACGTAGCCTCCAGCGAAATTTATGCCACCTGGCCGGATGCCACCCTGCGTGCCAATATCCTCGCCATTATGTCCTTTACCTTAAACCGGGTGTACACGGAGTGGTACCGCAACAAAGGCTACAACTTTACCATCACCACCTCCACCGCCTTTGACCAGAAATTCGTCTACGGCAGAAACATCTTCCAGAGCATATCCGACGTCGTAGACGAAATGTTCCAGAACTACCTGTCAAGACCCAACGTAAGACAGCCTATTTTAACCCAGTACTGCGACGGCGAGCGTGTCACCTGCAGCAACTGGCTGAGCCAGTGGGGAAGCAAATTTTTAGGCGACCAGAACTACAGCACCATAGAGATTCTCCGCTACTACTACGGAAACAGCATGTACATCAACTCCGCCGAAGAAATCTCCGGAATCCCAGCCTCCTGGCCCCGGGTAGACCTAACCGTAGGCTCCACCGGAGAAAAAGTAAGGCAGATACAGGAAGAACTTGCAAGAATCTCCCGCTCCTACCCCGCCATCCCCACCATAACTCCCGACGGCATCTACGGCCCCGCCACAAGAGAAGCCGTAGAAGTATTTCAGCGCGTATTCGGCCTCCCCGTAACCGGTGTCATCGACTACCGCACCTGGTACAAAATCTCAGAAATCTACGTAGCAGTAGCCCGTCTGGCAGAACTGGTATAATACGTTGTAAGCAATAAATTCAGTTATTTACGGAACACGATACGTACATTTAATCCGATTATTTGCCAGCACTATCCCCGCATATAAGGAAATTTTCCCCTAGCGTTAAAGTTGGCATTTTCCACCCGTTTATGCTATACTATCTAAACAACAAACAACGACTAAATAACGAAACTTCAGCCAATCAGGATTCGGGTGTCCAAAAGGGGCTGTTCAAAACGTATATCGGCAGCTTCCCCGCCCGGTGCAAGCTGCCTCATACACCTTCGTATCAGCCCCCCTTTTGGACACCCGAATCCGCCCCCGGCAAATAGAAAGAACCCCACATGAAAAATTATAAACTAACCATACAATATGACGGCACCCGCTACAAAGGCTGGCAAACCCAGACCAGCACCGATTTAACCATCCAGGGAAAACTACAGGACGTACTGACCCAGTTAGCCGCCCATCCGGTAGAGCTTACCGGCTCCGGCAGAACCGACGCAGGCGTTCACGCCTTAGGTCAGGTAGCCAACGTCCATTTAGAGGGAACTCAAACCTGCGAAGAAATCCGAGATTATCTAAACCGCTATCTTCCCGAGGATATTGCCGTCACGGCAGTAGAAGAAGCGGAGGAACGGTTTCACAGCCGTTACCATGCTTTGTCCAAAACCTACCTTTACCGGATTCATACAGGCAAAATCCCCAACATATTTGAGCGCAAATACATGTATTCTTATCAGAATCCCCTTGAGGTAAGCCGTATGCGGCAGGCGGCAGAGTATCTGGTGGGAACCCATGATTTTAAAGCCTTCTGCGGCAATAAGAAAATGAAAAAATCCACCGTGCGCACCATATACGAAATACGGATAGAGGAGACGGAAAACGAACTTCGTATCTATTACACCGGAAACGGATTTTTGCAGAACATGGTACGGATAATCACCGGGACGTTGCTTGAAATAGGGGACGGCAGAAGAGAGCCGGAGGAAATCGTATCTATTTTAGAGGGAAAAAACCGCGAGGCGGCAGGCTATACTGCCCCGGCGTGCGGGTTGACATTGTGTAAAGTAACTTATGAGAAAGAACATTGATTTATGGAAAAATGGTTTGAAATAAAAAAAGGCGCAGATTTTAACAGGCTTGCGGGACAGTTTCATATCAGTCCCGTAACAGCGCGGATTATCCGCAACCGTGAGGTAATCGGCGAAGAGGCGGTGGACAGATATTTAAACGGCGGGCTGCAGGATTTATATAATCCCCATTTATTAAAGGACGCAGACCTCTTAACGGATATCCTGATAAAAAAAATCAAAGAGCAGAAAAGTATACGGATTATCGGAGATTACGATATTGACGGCGTCATGTCCACCTATATCCTGCACCAGGGAATCCGGCGCTGCGGCGGCAGAGTGGACACCCGGATTCCGGACCGAATCAGGGACGGTTACGGCATCAACGACCATCTGATAGAGCAGGCGAAGGAGGCGGAGATTGACACCATCGTCACCTGCGATAACGGGATTGCGGCGCTAGATGAGATTGCCCATGCCAAAGCCCTTGGAATGACTGTGCTGGTGACGGACCACCACGAGATACCCTACAGCGAAGAAGAAGGAAAACGTGTCTACAAAAAAAGTGCGGCGGACGCCATTGTAAACCCCAAACAGCAGGATTGCCCTTATCCCTACAAAGAGCTCTGCGGTGCGGCGGTGGCGTTTAAGGTCATTCAGATTCTCTATGAAAAATGCGGCGTCCCCCGGGAAGAAGCGTGGAAATTTCTGGAAAATACAGCCTTTGCCACGGTGGGGGACGTGATGGATTTGACCGATGAAAACCGGATTTTGGTAAAAGAGGGGCTAAAGCGGATTCGGCATACCAAAAACAAGGGAATGCGGGCGCTGATTCTACAGAATAACCTGGAGTTTGACCAAATTAACGCCTATCACTTCGGCTTTGTGTTAGGTCCCTGCATCAATGCCAGCGGCAGGTTAGAGACGGCGAAAAAAGCCTTAAGTCTTTTTTGGCAGGAGGACGAAAGGAAAGCGGCGGAGATTGCAGCGGAATTAGTGGAGCTAAATGCCCAGCGTAAGGACATGACGGCGGAAGGCGTGGAGCTTGCCGTGAAGGCGGTGGAAGAAGAAAACGTGGGGGAGAAAGTGATGGTGATTTATCTCCCCGACGTCCACGAGAGCTTAGCGGGCATTATCGCCGGAAGGATTCGGGAAATGTACCACAGACCCACACTGGTGCTGACGAAAAGCGAGGAGGGGGTAAAAGGCTCCGGCCGTTCCATCGAAGCCTATTCCATGTATGAGGAGCTCTGTAAATGTGAAGAATTTTTCACAAAATTCGGCGGACATCCCATGGCGGCGGGTATTTCCATGAAGGAAGCGGATATTGAGGCATTTCGTGAAAAAATAAATGCCTGTTGTGAATTGACAGATGAGGATTTTATCCCTAAGATAAAAATAGACGTGCCTGTGCCGGCGGACTGGCCGGATACGTCCTTTGTGAGGGAACTGGATTTGTTAGAGCCCTTCGGCAAGGGAAATACAAAGCCCCAGTTTGCAGACAAAAATATCGGCATTGAACATATGTACATTGTGGGAAAGAACAGAAACGTCTTAAAGCTTTGGCTTCGGACAGGAGGCGGCGGGCGGATTTCTGCGGTATATTTCGGCGACATAGAAAGATTTCTTGGTTATTACCGGGAAAAATTCGGGGAGCCGGAGGTGGAGCGGGCGCTCTGCGGCAGGGAAAATGCCATTCGCATGTCCATGGTTTATTATCCGGAAATCAATGTCTACCAGGGAAGAGAGAGCGTCCAACTGGTGATAAAAAATTATCGGTAGTCACGGGGAGAGAAAGGACAGATGAAAAAATGATGTTTGGCGGAAAAAAACAGTTAGAGGAAGAAGTAGCAGAGTTAAGAGAGCAGAACCGGAAAAAAGAAATTGTCATGAAAGAACTGCGCAGCAGTAAGGCAGAGGTGGAGGAAGAACTTGCTGCACTTACGGCATCCCGCACCCGGCTCACAGAGCATGTGGGGCGGATTTCCGAAGAGGTGAGCCAGGTGTCGGAGTTAGCGGAGAAAAGCCAGGAGGCGGCGGGAGCTGTCCACAGCGCCGTGATGAGCGTCAACAATGCGGTGGAATCCTTCGATGCGAGCCACTCTGTTTTCTTAGGACAGTTAAAAAACCAGAATGAGAAAATATCAGAGTTTTTAGAACAGCACCGTGGTTACGGAGATGCGGTGGATTGTTTGACAAAAGTGCAGGAAGAAATGAAGGCGTCAGAGGAAAAGACGGAAACGGTGCTTGGGGAAATGAAGGAATATTCCCAGACCATGGGGGTATTAGCCTTAAATGCTGCCATTGAAGCGGGGCGTATGGGAGAGCCGGCGCTGAACTTTATTCATGCGGCGGAGGAAGTCCGGGCTTTCTCTGAAAAATACGAGGCGTCGGCGGATATTCTGGCGGAAGAGCTGAAAGCGTCCCGGACAAGGACGGCAGAACTGGAAAAAGAGGTAGAGCAGTTAAAGACCGTGTTTAAGGAATGTACCATTGCAGTGGGAAAATTATACAGCGGAGGGGTACAGAATTTATCCGCTTATGAAGCGGGGCAGATTGATTTGAGGGAACATCTCTCCGGCAATACCCTTGGTAGGGCGGATGCCTTAAAACAGGCGGGGGAGGAATTTGTCCGGATTCAGCAGGAACTTAAGAAAGAACTTCAGACAGTAGAACAGGAAATGGAAGAACAGAAAAGAAGTATGGACGAGATAGAGGCGGTTCATCGGGATTTACAGCAGGCGGCACAGGGTGTCTGATGCTTAAAATAAAAATAATTAATAAGCGAGGTAGAAAAAATGGCGAAAGAGGAGCAGATTCGTTTTTTATCAAAAAACGGAAAAACGATGATTCATGGAGTAAAGTGGCTGCCGGAAACTGGGGAGTATCGGGCAATTCTGCAGATTACCCATGGCATGGTGGAGTATATTGAGCGTTACCGTCCCTTTGCAGAATATTTAACGGAGCGGGGATTTATGGTGGTGGGACATGACCATCTCGGACACGGAGAATCGGTAAACAGCCAGGAGGAATGGGGATATATCGGGGAGAACCCCAGCGATACCTTAGTGGAGGATATGCACAGCCTGCGCACTATGATTCAGAAAGAAAATCCCGGCGTGCCCTATTTTATGCTGGCACACAGTATGGGTTCTTACATGCTGCGGAAATATCTGTGTATCCATAATGAGAATCTTACAGGTGCTGTGATTATGGGAACAGGCTGCGTGGCGGACGGAACCATGAAACTTGGCATGTGGCTTTGCAGGGTGATAGCGGCTTTCCGCGGCTGGGATTACAGAAGCAAACTGCTTCGCTCTTTGTCCTACGGCAAGTCCTATAAAAAATTTGACAGCTATGGAAAGGATTATACCAAAAGCTGGCTTACCAAGGACGTGGAGTGCGTGAAAAAATATTTTTCAGATCCGAAGTGCAGCTTTTCCTTTACGGTAAATGCCTATTACGGCTTGATGGAAGCGGTTCATTTTGACAATCAGATGGAGAATGCCAAAAAGGTGCCGAAGGATTTGCCGCTTTTTCTGGTATCCGGCGACCAGGACCCGGTGGGGGATTTAGGAGAAGGGGTCAAAAAGGTGTACCATATGTATAAGGATGCAGGAATCAGGGATTTGACCTATAAATTATATGAAAATGACAGGCATGAGATATTAAATGAGACGGATAAGGAACAGGTATTTTCTGATATTTATGCCTGGATGAATGTGCGCTTGCCTCAGGAAGCATAAAATGCGCCTGTTCCGGAACAAAAAGGCATGGGGAATGGAAGCGGGAAAAGTTTGCAGCAGTTGAGACAGAATTGGAACAAGGAAAAGTTTGCAGCAGTTGGGGCAGAATTGGAACAAGGGAAAGTTTGCAGCAGTTGAGACAGAATAGAAATGAGGAAGTATCATGAGAAGAAAATTGCATAAAATAGTAGGAATCCTGATGGCAGCGGCAGTCTTTGTAAACTCCGGCACAATGGTATTTGCAGGGGATGCCTCCCAGGAGGTTACCGGAACAGTGACGGTGGTGGAAGGCAGCGGCGATGAGGTGGAAATCGGACAGAATGATAAACCCTATCTGGCATTAGGGGCAGATTTGTCGGAGGAACAGAAAAGCACGGTGCTGTCCATTATGGGAATTTCTCCAGAGCAACTGGAAAATTATGATGTGGTTTATGTGACCAATGCGGAGGAGCACCAGTATCTGGATTCTTATATTTCTTCTTCCCAGATAGGCAGTAAGGCGTGGTCGTCCATTGTGATTGTGGAGAGGGAAGAAGGCAGCGGTCTGAACATTTCCACCACTAACATTAATTATTGTACGGTGGGAATGTACAAAAATGCCCTGACCACGGCAGGTGTTACCGATGCGGATATCATCATTGCAGGACCAAGCAATATTTCCGGAACGGCTGCGTTAGTGGGCGTATTTAAGGCATACCAGCAGATGACCGGAGATACGGTGGCGGAAAATGTGGTGGACGCTGCGGTAAACGAGCTGGTGATTACCGGACAGTTAGAGGACTCCATTGAGGGGCTGTCTGACGAGGAAGTGGAAGAATTTATTGCGTATATCAAGTCTGTGATTGCGGAAAATGATTTGTCTGATGAGGGTGAGATAAATGAGGTTATTGACGAGGCGTGTCAGAAATACGGCGTTACCCTCTCGGAGCAGGAGCGGCAGCAGATTGTAGATTTGCTGTTAAAGATTACTTCCCTTGGCATTGATTTAGACGGCGTGGTGGATTATGCCAAGTCGTTGTATGATTCATATAAAAACGGGGACGGAACTGGAAATGCGTCTTCGGCAAACGGGTGGTTTTCCAAACTGTTTTCCGGGATGAAAGACTGGTTTTTGAAACTGTTTGGGTGAGACGTTAGAGTGAGGGAAAGAATGTTCTTTGGGACAGGAGGCTTTTATGGCAAGAACGGTGGGAATAGGAATACAGGATTTTGGAAAAATCATAGAGAATCATTGCTTTTATGTGGATAAAACGGATTTTATCCGTGAGTGGTGGGAGAGCAATGATGATGTCACATTGATTACCCGTCCCAGGCGATTTGGAAAAACATTGAATATGAGTATGGTGGAACAGTTCTTTTCTGTGGATTATGCAGGCAGGGGAGATTTGTTTGAGGGACTTTCTATCTGGAAAAATGAGGCGTACAGGGAAATACAGGGAACTTATCCGGTTATCAGCTTATCTTTTGCTAATATAAAAGAAACTTCCTACGAAATGACAAGAAAAAAAATTTGTCTGCTGTTGACAAAACTTTATGCGGAAAATTCTTTTTTGCTGGATAGTGATTTACTGTATGAAACCGATAAAAGATATTTTAAGCGTATGTGCGAAGATATGGACGACAGTGATGCGACATTAGCTTTGTATCAGCTTTCTGACTTCTTATACCGTTACTATGGGAAAAAAGTTATCATTCTGCTGGACGAATATGATACCCCCATGCAGGAAGCCTATGTAGATGGATACTGGGATGAATTAGTGGTATTTACCAGAAGCTTGT
>JAGAIK010000636.1 GCA_017626625.1 Roseburia sp. | reverse complement strand
TTTTCCAAATACCGCTTAGCAAGATAATTTGCCATCCCCAGATTCATATCTAAATAATTGCCGCAATCCTTCGGCGATGCCCCCGGCACTTCGTCCTTAAAATCCCGGATAAATTCAAACATCTCAATCATCAAATCCACAATATCCCTTGACTCATAATCCCCGGCAAGCAGCAGATAAAATCCCGTGCGGCAGCCCATAGGTCCAAAATAGATGGTCTTGTCCTTAAACTGCGGGTGGTTGCGCAGAAAAGTGGCGGCAAGATGTTCAATGGTGTGCATCTCCGCCGTGTTCATCACCGGCTCCTCGTTGGGAGAAGTCATGCGCAAATCAAAAGTGGTGATGACTTCGGAACCCACCGTATCCTTTCTGGAAACATAGACGCCGGGCTGTAATTTAATGTGGTCTATGGTAAAGCTTGCAATTTTTTCCATGGAAACCTCCTGAAATCAAATTTGTATTTTTATGACAGGGCTTTCAGATAAAGTAAAAGCTGTTGTCAGAAATTATTGTAGACGATAAAAGCACAACTTGCAAGGGGCAAAAAACAGCTATCCGCCGGCCCAGGGCACAGGGAGGGCGGAATTGTTACAGATAAAATGAAAATGCAGGGACATTCCTAATATCGGTGTTGACGCAGACCGCATTACGGTGATAGGATAAGGCATGAAACAAGGTTTCAGAGCAGCAGAAAGGGATTGAAATATGCTGATGAAAGAAATGATAAATACAGGGGTAGACATAGTTGTCTGGAAAGAAATAGAACAATTTGCCGAAAAATACAAAATACAAAAGGTAATTTTATTTGGTTCAAGGGCACGGGGAGATTACCGGAGGACCAGTGATATTGATTTGGCAGTATACGGGGGCGACGTGGCGGCATTTATGCTGGATGTGGACGAGGAGACATCGACGCTGCTGAAATTTGACATTGTGAATATGGATAAACCGGTACAGGAAGAACTAAAGCAGTCTATTGGGAAAGAGGGAAGAGTAATTTATGAAGTATTATCAGATGTTCTGTGATTTAAAAGATGAGCTGGACAAAAACTGGATAAATTAGAACTAAGGCAGGTACAACATGCAGAAATACGATTTTAAGACACAGCCCTCCGTTTTAATCCAGGGGGCAATGGACACGGAGACGGAGTATTTGATTGAAAAATTAGAGGAACGGGAAACAATCACCCTCGGAAACTGGGAATTTCACACCGGATTTCTGGGGAAACACAGGGAGCCTGTGATTCTCTCAAAGACCTATCAGGGCATGGTGAATGCAGCGGCAGCCAGCAGCCTCGCCCTGGCGTTTTTCTCTCCGAAAGCGGTGATAAACCAGGGGATTGCAGGCGGTCATGATACCTCTTTTCACAGAGGAGACATTGTGATAGGGGAAAAGGTGGTTCCCATAGGGGCGATGGTGCGCAGATATGCTCCCCATGGCGCAGGAATCAGTGAGACGGACTTTGAACCGCTGCCCATTGAAATTTTTGACAGGAGTCTGGGAAAAACCAGAAAAGTGCTGGAGTTTCCCTGTGAGGAAAGACTTGTTTCCATAGCGGAGCAGGTGAAAACAGGAGGCTCTGCAAGACGGGGCGTGCTGGGCTCTGCAGACGAGTGGAACAACCAGATAGACCGGATTTTGCTGCTTCGCAAACGGTATCATACAGCGGCGGAGGATATGGAGTCGGCGGCGCCGGCAGAATTGTGCCTTTCCTATGGGATTCCTTTTATCGGAATCCGGATTTTGTCTAATTCCATTGTAAACGGAGAGGAATTTGATGAATCTGTGGGCGTAGAGGGGCAAAAATTTGTGCTGCAGCTTGTGGAGGCATTGCAGGGGCTATGAAAAAAAGAGCAGAGCAGCGGGGAAAAAGAGGGAGAGCGGCTGGCAGATGGTTTGCGTTAGCGGCGGCATTGCTGCTGTCATCCGGCAGCCCACAGGTGGCAGAGGCGGCGGAAGGAAAGCCTGTAACCATAGAGTTTACCGAAGAGGAAAAGGAGTTTATCGAAAACACCGATGAAGTTACCGTTGCCTTTATTCCTGACCGGGCGCCCCTTTCGGATGAAGACCAGAAAGGGGAAATCACCGGAATTACCGTAGATATCCTTAATATGATAGAAATGCGCAGCGGCATTCATTTCCGGTATGAAATGATGCCTGCGGGAGTGCGGACGGTGGAATATTTAGAGCAGCACCCGGAGCAGTTGGTGGCAGGGGTGCTTTCGGACAGCAGGGAGTTTGTGGACGAAAAATATCTGTTGACGGATGACATCTATTCGGATGATGTGGCATTGGTCTGTAAGGCGGGAATTGACTATGAAATAGATGCCCCGGACAACAGTTATCAACTGGCAATTCCCGTAAACTATGCAGCCTTTGAACATTATGTCAATGAACAGTTTCCGCAGTTTGAGGTTGTTATGGTGGATACCACATTAGAGTGTATTCGGATGGTGGAAAATGGAGAGGTGGATATGGCGGCGCAGAATGTGAGGGTGCTAGAGCCTCTTCTTTCAGACCCCCATTTTGAAGATATTACGGTATTGCCCACCTTTTTTATGAGGGAAAATACAGCCATTGTTTCTGTGGTTTCGGAGGACCATGAGATTCTCACAGGGATTTTAAATAAATGTATTGCTACGATTTCAGAGACAGAGATTTCCCAGTTTACGGTAGACCACACCGTGGCAAGTGTGTACCGTATGACCTTCTCGGACGTGTTGTACCAGTTCCGTTATCCCTTTCTTGCTATTGGGGTGCTGGTTTTAACGCTGTTTGCCCTGATGGCGGCGTTTCAGGTGTCAAAAAAGGAGAGCCTGCTGCATCTGGAAGAGAAAAATAAAGAGCTGGCGGAAGCGGTGGAACAGGCTGACCGTGCCAATGCGGCGAAAAGCGAGTTTTTAGCCAGGATGAGTCATGAAATCCGTACGCCGATGAATACCATTGTGACCCTGACAGAGCTGGCGAAGGAACAGCAGGAACAGCCGCAGAAATTAAATGAGGATTTGGAAAAAATTCAGGTATCCTCCCGGCTGCTGTTAAATATTATCAACGATGTTCTTGATATGTCTGCCATAGAAATGCAGAAGATGAAAATTGCCAGAAAGCGGTTTGACATGCAGGAGCTGATTGCTTCCATTGCTACGGTTTATGAGTCGGAGTGCAGCCGGAAACATATCACGTTTTCTCTGGAGACGAAAATCACCAATCGGTATGTGTTAGGAGACGCCATCAGGGTGCAGCAGATTATCATGAACCTGCTCTCT